>JAGHCO010000255.1 GCA_021160405.1 Candidatus Aerophobota bacterium | reverse complement strand
CCCCCCACAGCGCCAAATTTAGAAAGGGCTTTTTTGCCTAACGAAGAAAAAATTATTAAAACAGTAGAAAGTATGCTATAAATTTGGTAATGTCAAAACTCTTATGAAAGATTCCACTTAAAAGGTGGACAGGGTAAGCAATTTCCTCCCCTAAGCAATTTCCTCCCCCTTGAGGGGGAAGCATCTATCATTTTCCTTTTCTCCCCTCCCTTGAGGGAGGGGATTAAGGGGAGGGTGAAGGTGTTTGAGGTGGGAGTGAAAAAAGATAAAGAAAACTTTTAGCCCCTCACCCTGACCCTCTCCCGCAGGGGAGAGGGAAAAGGAATTTGACATTACTATAAATTATAAGGAGAGATGATTATGGTAACCAAAGTTATAATGCCCAAATTGGGAGAAACTATGGAAGAGGGAGAAATTGTAAAGTGGTTAAAAAAGGAAGGAGATAGAGTAAAGGAAGGGGAACCTCTTTTAGAAATTGCTACTGATAAAGCTAATATGGAAGTAGAAGCTACTACTTCGGGAATGATAAGAAAAATTGTAGCTCAAGAAGGCCAGATTGTTCCTGTTACACAAACAATTGCTTATATCACCGACAGTATGGATGAGGAAATCCCTTTAAAAGAAAGAGGAAAAGTGGAAGTTGAAACACCAGCTAAAGCTGAAAAAGAAATTGTTCCCATTAAAGCTTCTCCCTTAGCTAAAAAATTGGCTAAGGAGAAAAAAGTTGATCTTTCTACTATAAAGGGAACAGGACCTGGGGGTAGGATAGTAAAAGAAGATGTCTTAAGGGCTGCACAGAAGAAAGAAGTTAAAGAAGAAGGTGCACCTTTAGCTAAGGAAGAGTTTTCTTTATCCAGAATAGAGAAAATTATGGCTCAGAGAATGCAGGAAAGCAAGAAACAGATACCACATTTTTATCTTACCAGTGAGGTTAATTTCTCTGAAGCTGTGAGGTTTCGCAATGACCTATTAGAGGAATTTGAGAAAGAAAAAGGTGTTCATCTTTCCTACACTGATCTGTTAATTAAAGCTTGTGCTCGAGCCCTAAGTAAATTTCCCAGAATTAATTCCCATTTTAAAGAAGAAAAAGTAGTTAGTTTCTCTCGGATAAACATAGGACTGGCAGTAGCTACAGAAAAGGGATTGGTTGTGCCCGTAATTAAGGATGTAGATAAAAAGGATATCTTTCAAATAGCTAAGGATAGGATGGATGTGGTAAATAAAGCTAATGAGAACAAACTTACCTTAGAGGAAGTGGAAGGAGCAACATTTACCCTTTCTAATTTAGGAATGATGGAAGTGAAAACCTTTGCTGCCATTATTAATCCTCCTCAGGTTGCTATTTTAGCTACAGGAGAAATTAAGGAAAAGCCTGTAGTGATAAAGGAAAAAATTGTTGTGACCCCAATTATGGAGATGACCCTTTCCTGCGATCACAGAGCTGTTGATGGATATATAGGAGCAAAGTTTCTTCAGGAAGTAAAAAGGGGATTGGAAAAACCTTCTTTACTTTTGATGTAAATTAATTTGTTAGGTTGAAAGTTATGTTTACTGGATTGGTAGAAGAGGTGGGAATAGTAGAAAAAGTAGAGTTTTCCTCCTCTTTATCTACACTAAAGATAAAGACAAAAAAGATTCTAAAAGACACAAAAGAATCTGATAGTGTATTAGTTAATGGAGTTTGTCTTACAGTTGTAAATATAGGAAAAGAAGATTTTACGGTTGAAGTAATTACTCAAACTTTAAGTAAAACAAACTTAGTACGTTTAAAATCTGGTGACAAGGTTAACTTAGAAAGGTCACTTTTGCCTACTACTCGATTGGGTGGTCATTTGGTAACTGGAGACGTAGATGGAGTAGCGGTTATAAGAAGAATACTGCGAGGTTCAGGACAATGGATAATGCAAATAGAGCCACCTTTAAATTTAATGAAATTTATAGCTAACCAGGGAAGAGTAACTCTTGACGGGATAAGCTTAACCATAGCTGAAAAAAGAGAGAAAGATTTTACTGTTTGCCTTATCCCTTTCACTTTAGAGTATACCAATTTGGGAGAGAAAAGAGAGGGAGATAAACTTAACTTAGAGGTAGATATACTGGCTAAATATGTTGAGCAGGTCCTCCATTCACAAAAAAAACTTAGAGAGCTTTCAATTTCCATTCCTTCAGGCAGCATTAGTAGGGATTTTTTGAGAAAGGTAGGATACTAAAAAGAAGGAAATAATGAGTACTTTTAATACTATTGAGGAAGTTTTAGAGGATTTCAAAAAAGGCAGGCCTTCCATAGTAGTGGATGATAAAGATAGAGAAAATGAGGGTGATTTAATAGTCCCTGCCTCTTATGCTACCCCTGAAGTGATAAACTTTGCGGCTAAGTATGCCCGAGGGTTGATTTGCATAGCCATAACTTCGGAAAGAGCTAAAGAACTGGGCCTCTCTCCTATGGTGGAGAAAAATACTTCCCTTAAAGGAACTCCTTTTACCATTTCTGTAGATGCTCGAAAGAACACCACAACAGGAATATCTGCGTATGACAGAGCTCAAACAGTTAAGGTAATAATTGATCCAGCTACTAAACCTGATGATTTAGCCCAACCTGGGCACATCTTCCCCTTAATTAGCCAGAGAGGAGGAGTTTTGGTAAGGGCAGGTCACACTGAAGCAGCCATTGATTTAGCTCGATTAGCTGGACTTTATCCAGCAGGGGTCCTCTGTGAAATAATGGATGAAGATGGTCATATGGCCAGGCTTCCTCAACTCTCGAGGTTTGCTCAAGAACACAACCTTAAAATATGCACTGTAGCTGATTTGATAAGTTATCGCTGGAAAAAAGAAAAATTAGTTAAAAGAGAGGTAACTACTCACCTTCCTACCCCTTTTGGAGAATTTACTCTGATGGGTTATCGGAGTATCTTAGAGGATAGAATTCATTTAGCTTTAGTTAAGGGAGAGGTAAAAGGTAAGGAGGGTGTTTTAGTGAGGGTTCATTCTCAATGCCTTACAGGGGATGTATTTAAATCTTTACGCTGTGATTGTGGAGAGCAATTAGAAAAATCCTTACAAAAAATAGGAGAAGCTGATTGTGGAGTAATTCTTTACCTCAATCAGGAGGGTCGAGGAATAGGATTGTTGAATAAACTTCGTGCTTACGAACTCCAGGATAAAGGATTAGACACGGTTGAAGCTAATCAGAAGCTTGGTTTTGCTCCAGATTTAAGACACTATGGGATTGGAGCTCAAATACTTGCCGATTTAGGGCTACACAGGATAAGACTTTTAACTAACAATCCTCGTAAAGTAGTTGGTTTAAAAGGATACGGCTTAGAAATTATAGAACGTGTCCCTTTGGAAGTTAGAGCTAATAAGATAAACAGGCATTACTTAGAGGTTAAGCAAAAAAAACTTGGTCATTTGCTTAAATTAAATCCTTAGGAACAACTCAGCCACTAAGTCACCAAGACACAGAGTGATATGAATTTTAAATCTCTAACGGAATAATTACTATCCTTAAAACCCAGGAGTAAAAGATGAGAATCTACAAAGGCAAAATTGAGGGAAAAGGTTTAAAACTTGGAGTTGTAGTGTCAAGATTTAATGATTTCATTACTCAGAAACTTCTTGAAGGAGCCATAGATGCTTTGATAAGGCACGGAGTAAGGGAGGAGGATATTGAAGTGGTCTGGGTTCCAGGAGGTTTTGAGATACCTGCTGTTGCTTCTCACTTAATTAAGAATGGGAATTTTGACGCTTTAATTTGTTTAGGAGCAGTGATTAGAGGGGATACCCCCCACTATGAATTAATTTCTACTCAGGTAGCAAAGGGAATAGCTAACTTATCCATCCAGGCAAAAATTCCTGTTATTTTTGGAGTTGTTACTGCTGATACTATAGAGCAAGCTATTGAGAGAGCAGGGACAAAAGCTGGCAATAGAGGCTGGGATGCAGCTATTTCTGCAATGGAGATGGTTAGTTTGTATAGGCAACTTTAGGAAATGGAAAAACAGGTTTGGAGTATTAAGGAAAGTTTAAAGTGGGGGATTCAGTGGCTTAAAGAAAGAAGAATTGAAAATCCTCAGGCGAATGCTGAGCTAATAATGGGGAAGATATTAAATCGAGACCGCCTGAATCTTTATCTTACCTTTAATGATTTTCTTTCTCCTCTTCAAATTAATAAATTCCAGAAAAGTATTAAAAAAAGAGCTCGAGGCATTCCCTTATCTTATATTATTAAAGAGAGCTATTTTATGGGTCTTAAATTTCAAGTGGATTTTGATGTTTATATTCCTCGCCCGGAAACAGAACTGTTGGTAGAAAAAGCTTTAGATATAATTGATAGTTTAAAATCAAGGGAAGATACTTTAACCTTAGTTGATCTGGGAACAGGATGTGGAAATATTGCCATTAGCCTGGCTAAAAATTTAAAAAAGATAAAGATTTATGGTATTGATATCTCCTCCCGAGCCTTGACCATAGCTAAAAAAAATGTAAGGCTACATCAAGTAGAAAAACAAGTAGAGCTTCTTTTGGGAGATATTTTTTCCCCTCTGAAGAAGTTTAATCTAAAGGGGGAAATTGATGGGATAATCTCTAACCCTCCCTATGTAAGCAGCCACCAGATAAGTTTCTTACCTCGGGAGGTAAAAAAAGAACCCATGATCGCTCTTGATGGAGGAGAAAATGGCTTGGAATTTTTTAAAAGAATCATTCCTGAAAGTTCACGATATCTCAAAAGAGGAGGATTTTTAATTATGGAAATTGGGTACAATCAAGAAGATGAGGTTGGGAGGCTAATCCTATCTCAAAAAAATATGGGATTTCCTCGTATAATTCCAGACTATCAAGGAAATCCTCGAGTTGCCATAGCTATAAAAAAATAAGCTAATCAGGAAGAAATTTGCTTCCTTTAAGAGAATTTACTCAAGAGAAAATAGAAAGAAGAATTAAACTAATTTTAATAGTTATAATAGGTGTTTTTCTTTTTATTTTAGTTAGAGTAGCCTATCTACAACTTGTAGAAGGAAAAAGGTATCGTTGGCTTTCCAGGACTTCTCACCTCAGGCTTCTTCCTCTTTATGCACCTCGGGGGAAAATTTTAGATAGAGAGGGAAAGGTTTTAGCTGATAACAGGGCTATCTTTTCCATAGGTGTTGTCCCCGGGAATGTTGAAAACCTGCCAGGGCTTCTTAATTCCCTTGAGCAAATTTTACCTTTAGATGTTGATTTAATAAAAAAAAGGATTGAAAATGCCTCTAATCCATTTCGCCCAGTGACATTAAAGAAAAATGTAAGTTTATCCAAGATTACCTATCTTTTAGAAAGAGAAGAAGAGTTTCCTGGGGTAGTTATTCTTACCCAGCCTGTGCGAAATTATCCTCATGGAAAATTAGTAGCCCATGTGCTCGGTTATCTTGGAGAAGTAAACAAAGAGGAATTAAACAGTTCCTTAGCTTCAGGAATAGAACTGGGGGATCTGGTAGGAAAAATAGGAATAGAAAAAGTGTATAACAGGTATCTTCAAGGAGAAAAAGGGGGGAAACAATTAGAAGTAGACGCTTACGGACGAGAACTAAAAGCTATCTCCTGTAAAGATTCTATCCCCGGGGATAATATTTACCTTACTTTGAATTTAAAGATGCAGCAAATTGCTGAGGAGGAATTTGGAAAAAGAAAAGGCGTAGTTTTAATAGGGAATCCTCACACAGGAGAGATATTAGTTTTGCTCTCTCACCCTTCTTTTGATCCCAATCTTTTTGCTCAGGGTATATCTCCCCATGTTCGGGATAAGTTATTTAGCAATCCAGATACCCCTTTAGAGAATCGAGCTATTAGAGGAGAATATCACCCTGGCTCTTCATTTAAAATTATAGTTGCTACAGCAGCTTTGGAGAAAGGAAAAGCAACTAAGAACACTACCTTTTTTTGTGGGGGAAAACTTCGGATAGGTAATCGGATATTTAAGTGCTGGAAAGAAGAAGGCCATGGATGGTTAAACTTAGAGGGAGCTATAACTCATTCCTGCAATGTTTACTTTTATCAACTGGGATTAAAAACAGGTAGTGAGGATATAATTAAGTATGCTAAACTTTTTGGCTTAGGTCAGCCTACAGGAATAGATTTGGTCTCAGAAAAAAAGGGCTTTCTTCCTACCCCAAAGTGGAAAAAGAAAAACTATGGGGAAAGCTGGTATCCTGGGGACACAGCTAATTTATCCATTGGACAAGGATATATCTTAGTTACCCCCCTTCAAATGTTAGGCGTTATCAATGCCTTAGCTAATGGAGGGAACTTACTTAAACCTTATTTACTAAAAAAAATAGTAGATTATAAAGGAAAAGTTATTCTTTCAAATTCTTCTCAAAAAATAAGAAAGATTCCTATCTCCTCTTCCACTCTTAAGATTTTAAGAAGAACACTGCGGGGAGTAGTAACTCAGGGAACAGGTTGGAGGGCTGAAAATAAAGTAGTAAAAATATCTGGCAAAACTGGAACGGCTGAGGTTACCGGGAGAAAAGAACCTGATAACTGGTTTGTAGGATATGCTCCTTCTAAAAATCCCTCTTTAAGTATTGTAGTGCTGGTGGAGAAACGGAAAGAGGAAAGAGCGATTGCTCCTGAAATAGCAGGAAAAATTCTTGCTCGAATTTTTAATTCAATTCAAATTTAAAATGAAAACAAGAATACTTTACACCTCACAAAGATTAGATTGGTGGCTCCTTTTATCTACTTTAATAATAAGTGGGTGGGGAATTTTTCATCTGTATACCCTTTCCTCTGCGGGTGAACTTTACTACTTTAAACGTCAGTTGATTTGGGTTGGAATTGGCTTTGGACTGGTG
>JAGHCO010000041.1 GCA_021160405.1 Candidatus Aerophobota bacterium | reverse complement strand
TGACAATGGCGTAGGTGTTTTAGCGAATATTTACCTTGCTTTTTACTTACCTTTTCAAACGGATTTATTATTTTTAGTTTATTTTCAATTACTTGACTGCAGCATATTTCTGGAATGTGCTCCTTGGCTTATCTGAAATTGTTCTTTTAATATAGTCCCTTTCCAATAAGGGAGTAAGTATTTCTTTAAGGAAGTATACTCTATCTTTCAGTTTTAAGAATGCCATGATTTCTTTCAGGCTTTTTGGAGTTTCACAATAATTTAAGATTAAAGCAATTCTATCCATCATTTCGACTTGTGGGGTGACTTGGTCGGTGATTTTTTTGGTAATGTCAAAACTCTATGAAAGATTCTACTTAAAAGGTGGACAGGGTAAGCAATTTCCTCCCCCCTGAGGGGGGAGGCATCTATCATTTTCCTTTTCTCCCCTCCCTCAAGGAAGGGGACATCTATTCTCCTCTCCCTTGAGGGAGGGGATTAAGGGGAGGGTGAAGGTGTTTGAGGTGGGGGTGAAAAAAAAGATAAAGAAAACTTTTAGCCCCTCACCCTGACCCTCTCCCGCAGGGGAGAGGGAAAAGGAATTTGACATTACTGATTTTTTCTGAAGGATAAAAGAATGATAGCGTAAAAGTATCCTGCTTTTTATTATTCTCCCATTTTGGTTGAGGATACCCTGCTTTTGATAGTTCTATCATGGTTGTTCTAAAGCCAGTTCCCTTTGCTTCTGCCCATCCAATTTCATAGAAAACAGATGCAATTAGCGGGTTTCGAAGTTCCGAGCCAGGTTCATTAAAATCCTTTGGGTCTTTTAAAGAGTAACCCGGATTATAAAACTCAATCCTGTCATTATACACCCTCACCTGTGCAGGGGAATAATAGAAGTAGTTCTGATGCATCAAAAGATTATTTACCGCTTCCCTTATTGCTTTGGTGAAGGGATTCTCTTCTGTTCTTGCCATGCCTTTTCTAACCAGGTGCATAAACATTATCAACCTTATAAATGACTTCTCTTGGTTGTTGGTTGAGACATAAAGAGCTCACTTTCGAATAGAAGAGATTAATCCATTTAGCATTTTTCCTACTTTATTGTATCTTTCTTGCAAGTTTATGCAAATCTCGTGCTTCAGGTAGTTCAAATCTTTGGCAAGCAACAAAAGGTATTTTGTCTCCTCTACTGAACCTCGAGCAATGTATAAGAATTGCGAGAACTCCTTTTTACTATGGCGTCCAGTCCCTTCTGCTATATTGGTAGGGACTGAAATAGCTGCTCTACATATTTGATCAACTATTCTGAATCGCTCATCTTTTGGAAAATTTTTTGTTAACTTGTAAATTTCTAAAGCTAATTTGTGAGATTCTTTCCAGACATCAAGCTCTTCATAACTCATTTTATCTACTTAACTAACCATTAGCGACCAGCAACTAAGAACTAACGACCAAGAACCAGGAATCATTGATTCTTAGTCCGTGTTTAGTTGCTATTTCCTGATCCTTGGTTACTGATTGTTGGTTTAGACATTGGTATAAATCTCTCAAAAATTAGTTTTTCAATCAATTGCTAAAGGGTGCCTTCTCAAAAAAGCCTCTAACAAGTACATGACTTATTCCTTCTTTCTACCAAATAACTTCAACTATATTAGATTTTTGTATATTCTCATCTTTGGTAAGTAACCTTGCATCAAGGAGTTTAGCTGTGGCTACTATAATCCTATCATGTAATTCGGAGATAGTAGTAATATTTCTCGCTACTCGCAGAGTATCAATATCAAGGGGATATATCTCAAAGTTACTACTATTATCAATTTTCTCTAATACTTCTTCATAATCAACCTTAATCCGCTTCTTTTCCGAGATATCCATCATCTCCGCTAATACCACTGTGGGAACAACTATCACCCCTTTTCCTATTGCCGAATTTCTGAAGACTTGGAGTACTTTTGTGCTTAGTTTCTTACTTTTTGTAAAATACCAGGCAATTGAATGAGTATCCGCTACGAAAAGTGCCATGTTAAAAACTCCTATAGCTCATAGTTCTGAGGGAAGAGGGATTTCTTTGAAGCTTTAATATCTTCCTCTGTAATCTCAACCCCTTCCCAAATCCCCTCCAAAGAAATTGGTTTTTTAGTAGTTTCTTCTTTTACTCCTGTTTTTAACAGTGCAATTTTGATTTTAAAAATTTCCCGCTCTATTAATTTTAACTTTTCATAAACTTGAGTTTCTGTAATAGATGACATATTTTAACCTCCTTTTCCCCTGTATCAAGCCACCATTTCTTTAGAATATAACTTTTAACCTCTTTTTTCATATCAAGGAGTTTTTGGATAGCATCAGTTATTTCAAGCTCGTAAATTTCTAAGACATCCATCTACTTTCCCTAATACTGCTTCAAGATTTTCCAGGACAATTAGATCCTCCCAACCAGGATGCTCCTCTATTTCACCTGCTTTAATCTTCTCTTCCAGTTCTTTCCCGGAATAAACCTTATAGCGTGCAAGGATGCCCAACATCTCAAGTTTCAGTTTCCTCTTCTTCTCCTTTAAAAAGGCTTCTACACCCTTTTCAATAAGAGCATCTTTGCCTAATGACATATCTCGACTTATTTCTTCGATTAGCTTCAGTCCCATCTTAGTCTCCCTTCAAATATGTTCAAAGGTTAATAGAACACCACTCCAGGCTGCTATGGTGATGATCTGGCTGGAGTGGATATTAGACTTGCTCTGTTTTAGTTCTTTTACAAGAGTTATTATGGCAAAAATAAGGAAAAAGGTCAAGCGTAATATTGGTTAATTGGTTGTTAGTTCCTGGTTCTTAGACGAGATATTCGTATCCCGGCTCTGCCTTAGCGGAGTTTTACATTAGTAACACCTTTTTAATTGCATAAAATACATCTTGAGGCTTTTCTATGTTATAGTCAAAACTCTGTATATTCTAATCCAGGTAACCTAAGGCCCTTAGTCTATTTTTTACCTCCTCTTCCTCCTCTTTGCTGAAGGTCTTTTCCTCCTCTTGCTCATCTTTAAGAACCTCTTCCAAAACAAAGGTAACGTATTCCTCCACAGAGTTAAATTCTGTAGCATTCACTCTTTCCTCTATTTTCTTGTAAAGATTAGCTGGCAAGAAAATAGCTTTTCTCTCCTCTCTTAGTAACTAGGAATGTCAAATTCCTTTTCCCTCTTCCCCTGCGGGAGAGGGTCAGGGTGAGGGGTTAAAAGTTTTCTTTATCTTTTTTCACCCCCACCTCAAACACCTTCACCCTCCCCTTAATCCCCTCCCTCAAGGGAGGGGAGAATAGATGTCTCCTTCCTCAAG
>JAGHCO010000141.1 GCA_021160405.1 Candidatus Aerophobota bacterium | reverse complement strand
ATAAAAATAATGTTAATATCTTTATCTTAGTGGCTAAGAAGTTGCAAAGAGATTATCATTAAAAATGGTATTAAAAGAATTATCGTATAATCTTAGTTTTTTGGTGGCTGAATAATTACGAATAATTTTCTTAATGTTTAGGAATTTATAAGTTTAACTCGCTGCCGAAGGGCATCCCTGAGGCTTTCTTGCCAAGGACAAAAAATAGGGTATAGTTAATAGGAAAACAATATCATAAAGGAGGTAGTGTAAATGAACAAGGCTGAATTAGTAGAGAAAGTGGCTAAACAAACGGGCTTAACTAAGAGGGCATCCAGGGAAGCAGTAGATGCGATAACCTCGGCTATTGTTGATTCTTTATCCAGTGGAGATAAAGTTACTCTGGTAGGATTTGGTAGTTTTAAGGTGATGACTAGGAAATCTCGCCGGGGAAGAAATCCTCAAACGGGAGAAGAGATACAAATCCCAGCAAAAAGTGTTCCTAAATTTGAGCCTGGAAAGAATCTAAGAGAAAAGGTTCTCTAAAAAAATATTTATTAGAAGAGATAGAGAAATAAATTGCTCTTCTGTCTTTTCTCGTCCCTGCCTATCAGTGGACAAGATAGGCAGGGTAGATAAGCTCTAAGGGAAAATGAGGAGTGGAAAAAGAAAAAATTCCTGAAAAGATTTTTTTCTCCATAGGAGAAGTTAGCGAAATTACAGGCTTGCCTTCTTATGTACTGCGTTTTTGGGAAAATAAATTTTCCTCTCTCCATCCTCAGAAAAGTAGAGGTGGACACAGACGTTATCAAAAAAGAGACATAGAACAAATCCTTTTAATTAAAAATTTACTTTATGAGAATGGTTTTACTATTCAGGGAGCCCAAAGGGAGCTAAAGAAAAAGAAAAATGATTTTAATATAGGGTGGCTAAAGGAACAGTTAAAAGAGATATTAAAAACGTTGGAGTAAGGTTAAAAACTAACCTTTACGGGGCGTAGCGCAGCCTGGTTTAGCGCACTTGCATGGGGCGCAAGAGGTCACCGGTTCAAATCCGGTCGCCCCGACTAATAAGTAAAAGAGTTAATGCGTGAATGGGTGTAAATCCTCAGTAAACCACGTGTCATTGCGAGCGATAGCGTGGCAATCTCACACCTGCCCTGTAGAGTAAGCTTTGCTACTCAACAGGGCAGGCTCGCAATGACAAAAAGGAGGGTAGTTTTAGCAAAGCTAAACTATTACAAATAGAATGGGTAAACAGCGTATTTTAAGTGGAATGAGGCCAACAGGGAAACTGCACTTGGGGAACTATTTAGGTGCACTCTCGGGCTGGGTAAAATTGCAGGCTGAATATGAGTGCTTCTTTATGATAGCCGACTGGCACGCCCTTACTGACCACAGCAATACTGCTCAAATTTCCAAGGATATTGAGGAAGTTTTAATTGATTGGTTAGCTGCAGGATTAAATCCGGAAGTATCCACTCTTTTTATTCAATCTCACATCCCAGAACATGCTGAACTCCATTTACTTTTATCTATGATTACACCTATTTCTTGGTTAGAACGCTGCCCCACATATAAAGAAAAATTGGAGATGGGTAGTGAAACAAACTATGGCCTTTTAGGATACCCTGTACTTATGGCAACTGACATTCTTATTTATAAAGCTACCAGAGTTCCTGTAGGAGAGGATCAACTTGCTCACCTGGAAATCTCCCGAGAGATAGCTCGTAAGTTTAACTATCTCTATAGTAGAGTTTTCCCAGAGCCTAAACCTCTTTTAACTAAAAGTCCAAAAATTTTGGGAATAGATGGTGAAAAGAAAATGAGTAAATCTTTTAATAATTACATTGCTTTGGGTGAGAAACCTAAAGTAATTAAAGAAAAAGTTATGAGAATGTTTACCGACCCGGAAAAGATATACTTAGGTGATCCTGGACATCCTCAAAAGTGCAATGTTTATAACTATCATAAAATTTTTGGTCAGAGATTAGGGGAGGATGTGGAGTTAATTTCTCGAAAGTGCAAGGAAGGAAAACTTCCCTGCACTACCTGTAAAGCTAACTTAGCTAATGTTCTTATTAAAACCTTGGCTCCCTTCAGAGAGAAAAGAGAGCAAATCCAAAGAGAAAAACAGATGTTATACAAAATCATTAAAGAAGGGAGAGAGAAAGCTGAAGCTGTAGCTTCCTCTACGTTAAGAGAGGTAAAAACTGCTATGAAAATGCTCTATTAGTAGTTTAAGTAATACCTACCAAAGTTTTTCCCATTAAATCCAAAAAATTTCTTTTTTACTTAAAATGAAAGACTTAAAAGTAAGATTAATTAAAAACAAAAGAGAATTGGATGACGTCCTTAAGATAAGAGAGATTGTCTTTATAAAGGGTCAAAATTGTCCAAGAGAATGTGAAATGGATGGTTTGGAGAATGAGGCAAAACATGTTATTGTTAAATATAGAGGTAAAACAATTGGTTGTGCAAGAGTAAGATTCCTGGAGAATAAAGCAAAGTTAGAAAGAATTGCCTTGTTGGAGGATTATCGCGGAAAGGGATTTGGAAGAGAAATTATGAATTATTTAATCAGGTATTGTAAAAGAAAGAAAGTTGAGGAAATTTTCCTCCACTCTCAGTCTTATGTAAAGAAATTCTATGAAAAATGTGGTTTTAAGCCAAGAGGAAAACCTTTTTTAGAAGCAGGAATAAAACACATTGAAATGCGTATGGAGACAGATTCTTGATTATATAGGGAACTATAAATTATTGGGTGAGGAAAGTCCTCCTACCCACAGGAAAGATCCTTATTCTTTGGGTGGAGGAAGTTTTAGCATCTTTTCCTTGACAAAATGAGAACTTTTATTACTATAAATTTAACAAATTAATTTATGCCTTGAAAACCAATGTCTACAGAAGTGCTTAATGGTAGTGTTTTAGTTTTAAATAAGCTATGGCAAATAACAGATATCTGTTCAGTTAAGAGAGCCCTTTGTTTGCTTTACTTAAGGCATGCTGAGGTAGTAGTAAAAGAAGGGGGCTCTTTTTATACTTTTGGTTTCGAGGATTGGAAAGACTTCTCTGAAGACTTTTCTAAAGGAGACGATCTTATCAGCACTATTACCTTCAAATTAAAAATTCCTCGGGTAATTATTCTGTTACTTTACGATAAACTACCCCCTCGAGAGGTAAAATTTACCCGAAAAAACATTTACAAAAGGGACAACAATACCTGTCAGTACTGTGGAAGAAAGTTAAGATCAGAACAGTTGAATTTGGATCATGTTCTCCCTTTGTCCCGTGGAGGGAAAAATACTTGGGACAATGTAGTTTGTTCCTGTATACGTTGCAACTTGCGAAAAGGTAATAAAACTTTAAGTGAAGCAGGGATGAGCCTTATTAGAAGACCAAAAAAACCAAGCTGGAAAACTTTTGTTAAACACAGCTTTCCAGAATTTATGAAGCAGAAAGATTGGAAAGAATTTCTTGATTTTGCCTACTGGAATATCGAGCTGGAGGAAGATAAAGATTGATACAAGATGCACAGATTAAAAAATTGGAAAAGATAGAAGCTAAGTATAAGGAACTTAATGAGCTTCTTTCCCAACCCAAAGTTTTAAGTAATGTAAAGCTGCTACAAAAATATAGTAAGGAGCAAAAGGAATTAGAAGAGACAGTTTCTTTATGGCAACAGTATAAGAACCTTCAAAGAGAAGTAGAGAAGATGGAGGGAATAATTAAGGAAGAGGGGGATGAAGAGATTAAAAAATTGGCAAGAAAAGAGAAAGAAACAATTCTCTCCCAAATGCAAAATCTCGAGAAAAAAATTCTTTCAATGTTTCCCTCACAAGATAAATTTTCTCATAGAAATGCCATTATGGAGATCAGAGCAGGAGCAGGCGGAGAGGAAGCAGCTTTATTTGTTGCTGATCTGTATAAAATGTATCTCCGTTTTGGGGAAAATAAAGGGTGGAAGATTGAGAACATTCACTCACATCCTACTGATATAGGTGGCTTTAAAGAGATTATCTTTGCAGTGGAGGGAAAAGATGCCTTCTCTACTCTTTGTTATGAAAGGGGCGTCCATAGAGTTCAGAGAATTCCAATAACTGAATCAAGTGGAAGAATACACACCTCTACCGCAACTGTAGCTGTTTTTCCCGAGGCTGAAGATATAGAGATAGATATCAATCCCGAGGATTTGCGTATAGATACTTTTCATTCCCGGGGAGCGGGTGGACAGCACGTAAATGTCACCGACTCAGCAGTAAGGATCACTCACATTCCTACAGGAATTGTGGTTCAGTGCCAAGATGAACGTTCTCAACATCAAAACAAAGCTAAAGCTATGCGTATCTTGAGATCTAAGCTTCTTCAGGAGATTGAAGAGAAGCAAAGGAATAAAATCTCTCAGCAGAGAAAAGCTCAAATTGGGAGAGGGGAAAGGTCCGAACGTATTCGCACTTATAACTTTCCTCAAGATAGAGTAACCGATCATCGAGTCCATTTAACTTTGCATAATTTAGAGGAAATCTTAAATGGAGAAATGGATCAACTGCTTGATCCTCTGCGAAAGAAATTAAAGGAGGAAGAAAAAGTTGTAAGTGATTCTTCTTAAAGCTAAGAAGTTTTTTCATAGTAAAAATGAGAGAAATTATCCCCTTTGGCTATATGGGTTGGTCCCAGAAGCTAAAGCGTATGGGGTATTTTTGTTGCAGCAAAAACTCTCATGTCCTTTGCTCTATCTCACTGTTGACGAGCTAAGAGCTGAAAGCATTTACCGCGACTTGCTTACCTTTTGCAAAGAAGAAAATGTTTTTTTCCTCTCCCTTAAAAAGGAAAATCCATCTACTTCCAGGTATCAAATCCTTTACCAATTACCAAGAAAAGATAAAATCCTGGTAATAACTCCCCTCTCTACTCTTCTCCAGGAAGTTCCTTCCATAAATTTGATAGAAAGAGATAACCTTCGACTTAAGAGAGGAGAAGCTATATCCCGGAAAACTCTTTTAAAGTGGTTAGAACAAAGGGGGTATGAATTTTCTCCTCTGGTAGAGGAGAGAGGGGACTATTCAGTAAGAGGTGGAATAATTGATTTTTACTCACCTTCGCACTCTAACCCTATAAGAGTTGAACTTTTAGATGAAAAGATAGAATCTATTCGAGAATTTAACCCTTTAAACCAACTCTCCATTAGGAAGAGGGAAGAGGTTATTATATCTTCTCGTGATGAGTTCTCCCTGGTTAAAAGAGAGGAAGGTAAGCTTTCCCCTTTTATTGAAGTTTTACCTTCCTCTTACTTTTTAATATTAGATGAACCTTTTGAAGCACAGGCAAGAAAAGTTCTTAATCAGAAATTAATCTCCTTACTTTTGCAAAAACCTCATCTTTACCTTTCCACTTTTCCCCAGAAAACCTCATGGATGAAGCCAAAGGAAACTTTCTCTGTTTTTTCTTCTTCCCTTAGCTCCTATCAGGGAAATCTCAATTTATTAGTTAAAGATATTAAGAAATGGGAGAGGGAAAACTATAAGATAACTATACTTACTTCTACCAGTGGACAGGCACAAAGACTTCAAGAAATTCTTCAAGAAAAAGGGGTACAGATTTATTTAAAGGAAAAGTTCTCTCCTTTTGATGATTTCTCCTATCCTGTTATTAGCACAGGAGATATCCAGAAAGGTTTTGTTCTGGAGGAAACAAAGGATGTTTTCATCAGCGATGAGGACATTTTTAAAAGGTACAGGGAAAGAAGAAAAAGATGGCCCCTTCAACCTCAGACCAAAGTTATTCAAAAATGGGCAGAGCTTCGGGAAGGTGATTATGTGGTTCATATAGACCATGGAATTGGAATATTTAAAGGAATTACCACCCTTGAAATTGGGGGGAAGAAATATGATTATTTTCAGATTAATTATAAGGGATCTGACAAGCTTTATGTGCCTCCAAATCAACTTGATCGTTTGCATAAGTATGTGGGTGATTCAGATAACCCTCCCCCAATTTATAGTTTGGAAGGAGGACAGTGGGAGTGGACAAAGAGAAGAGTTAAAAGAGCAACTCGGGAATTAGCTTCTTCTCTTTTAAGGCTGTACTCTTTAAGAAAGGTATCTTATGGATATTCCTTCTCTCCTGATACACAGTGGCAATTAGAATTTGAAGCTTCTTTTCCTTATCGGGAAACACCTGATCAGCTGAAGGCTACAGAGCAGATAAAAAAAGATATGGAAGGTATTTTTCCTATGGATAGATTGGTTTGTGGAGATGCAGGCTACGGAAAAACTGAAGTGGCTATACGGGCAAGTTTTAAAGCTTTAATGGATAACAAACAAACAGCAGTTTTAGTTCCTACTACCATACTTGCTGAACAACACTACAGAACCTTCAACGAAAGAATGGCTGCTTATCCTGTAAATATACAGATGCTCTCACGGTTTCAATCACGCAGGCAACAAAAACAAATAATTGAGGATTTAAAGAGAGGGAAAATAGATATTATCATTGGGACTCACAGACTAATCCAGGATGATGTTAATTTTAAGGATCTGGGATTGGTGATTATTGATGAGGAACAGAAATTTGGGGTGAAACAGAAGAAAAAGTTAAGAGAGCTGCGCACTACTGTAGATGTTTTAACTTTAAGCGCTACACCAATTCCTCGTTCTCTTTACATGGCTTTAACGGGAATCCGTCAATTAAGTACCATTCTTTCACCTCCCGAGGAAAGACTTAATGTGGAAACTCAGGTAACTGAATATAATGAACAGTTGATTAAAAAAGCTATTGAGAGGGAACTGAGTCGGGGAGGACAGGTGTTTTACCTGTATAACAGAGTTAAGAGAATCAGCCAAATAGCGGTTAAGGTAAAGAGAATGATTCCCCAATCAAATATTGCTGTATCTCATGGTCAGCTCTCTCCAAAAGAACTGGAAGAAACAATGAGAGATTTTCTGCAAGGCAAATACGATATTTTAGTATGCACCTCCATTATTGAGTCGGGGATAGATATGCCTAATGTAAACACTTTAATTGTGGAAAGGGCTGAACAATTTGGTTTAGCTGACCTTTATCAATTGAGAGGAAGAGTGGGGCGAGGAAAAAGAAGAGGATACGCTTATTTCTTTTTTACCCCTGCTAAATTGCTCACTGAAGAAGCTAAGAAGCGACTTCAAATTATTAATCAATTTAAAGGCTCTGGAGCTGGATTCCGCATGGCAATGGAAGACCTTCAAATAAGGGGAGCAGGAAATCTTTTAGGGAAAGAGCAACATGGGCATATGGCAGCCGTTGGTTTTACTCTTTACTCTCAACTTCTTTCCCGGGAAATTAAAAAATTAAAAGGGGAAAAGGTTAAACCTTCCTTTCCCGTTAACCTTGATTTGGGAGTGGAAGGAAGGATTCCTTCTTCTTATATAGCTTGCCCGGAACAGAGATTGGATATTTACCTAAAAAGTGGAAAGATCAAAAACGAAAAAGACCTTCTGGAATTTAAGGAAGAGTTAAGAGATCGCTATGGCCCCTTACCCTCTGCAGTAAGAAATCTTATTCATCTGCTGGAGATAAAACTTTTATCCCAAAACATTGGGGTTATCTCTTTAAGAAAAAGAGACTCTAAAATCTGGATTAGTTTTTCTCATTCTTTACCTTTAACCGAGGAGAAAAAAATAAAAATTAAAGAAAATTTAATTAATGTCCAAACACTGCCTCTGGATAATAAAAATCTAATATTGGAGTGCAAAGGGAAGGAAGAGGAATTTTTAATAAACTTAAAAAAAATTTTACAAAATATAGAAAATGTGATATAATGTAAATGACTATTAGCTACTAATTTACTT
>JAGHCO010000031.1 GCA_021160405.1 Candidatus Aerophobota bacterium | reverse complement strand
TCTTTACTTTGTGTCCTTCCTGAAGGAAACGATATATTTTCTTTGTTTTAATTTCTAAGTCATGCTTTCCTATATGATAACTCAATCTTATCTCTTTAAGAACATCGCTGGATTGTTTCTTTTTGGTTTTCCTTTTTTTCTTATCCAGTTGATACTTAAGCTTTCCATAGTCCAATAATCGACATACCGGAGGGGTAGCCTGTGGAGCTACTTCAACCAGATCAAGTCCCTCTCTGCGGGCAATATCAAGAGCTTGCTTAAGAGAAAGTATTCCCAACTGTTTACCCTGAGCATCAATTAACCTTATTTTACTCGCTCTAATTTTTTCATTCACCAACATTCTTGAGCTTTTGTTGATAAAAACCTCCTTATTTATTATTCTCGGTGTTTCACCTTATCTTTTAACATTTGGAGGAAACTCCCGAGAGTAATATTCTTGAGGTTATTACCTTTCCTTTCCCGCACAGTTAAGACTTTTCTCTTCGCTTCCTCTTTACCCAGAATAACCATATAAGGTATTCGATCCAACTCAGCCTCTCTTACTTTGTATCCCAGCATCTCATTTTTAGTATCTAACTCAGCTCTAACTTCTTCGCTTATCATTTCTTGGTAAATATCCTGAGCATAAGATGCTTCTTTTTCAGTTACAGTCAATATTCGCACTTGAATAGGGGAAAGCCAAAGGGGAAAGTTACCTCCCAAATGTTCAATTAATACTGCGAGAAATCTTTCAATAGTTCCCAAAACTACTCGATGAATCATAACTACTCGTTTTTTTTCTCCATTAGGAGCTACATAAGTTAAATCAAATCTTTCGGGTAAATTAAAATCTACCTGAATTGTTGGTCCCTGCCAAAGCCTGCCTAAAGCATCTTCCATTTGAATATCTATTTTAGGACCATAAAAGGCTCCTTCCCCTAAAGCAATTTCGAAATTTAAGTTTTCCTCCTTTAGAGCGTCCTTTAAAGCTTCAATAGCTCTATCCCATGAAGCCAAAGATCCAATATACTTGGCAGGTCGAGTTGATAGAGTAACTCGATATCCTAATTTAAATGTATTCATCATAAATAAAACAAATCTAATAACTCCTCTTACTTCTTCAACTACCTGAGAGGGAGCGCAGAAAATATGAGCATCATCCTGAGTAAAGCCTCTTAATCTTAGAAGACCGTGAAGGACCCCCGACTCCTCGCGTCGATAAACAGTACCCAGCTCAAAAAACCTTAGAGGAAGGTCCCGATAACTTCTTATTTTGCTTTTATAAATTAGTATATGACCGGGACAGTTCATCGGCTTTATTACGTATTCTTCTTTATCGGTTGAGAAAAGATACATATTTTCTCGATAAAAGTCAAGATGCCCGGATTTTTCCCACAGGTGAGCTCGAGAAATATGAGGAGTCCACACTAATTGATAACCCCTCTTGAGATGTTCCTTCTTTTCAAAATTCTCCAGAATATCCCTTAGCATAGCTCCTCTGGGATAATAAATAGCTAAACCTGCGCCCGACTGCGGAGATATAGTAAAAAGATCCATATCCTTTCCTATTCTGCGATGATCCCTCTTCTTAGCTTCCTCTAACATCTTTAGATGCTGCTGAAGATCCTCCTGAGTAAAAAAGGCTGTTCCATATATTCTGGATAGCATTGGATTTCCCTCTTTTCCCTTCCAGTAAGCTCCAGCAACAGAAAGAAGAGTAAAAAATTTCACTTTCCCCGTACTCTGAAGATGCGGTCCCCGGCACAGGTCTACAAAATCTCCCTGAGAATAAAGGGTAACCATATCATCCTCTATTTCTTTTAACAATTCCAATTTATAAGGTTCTTCTCTTTCTTTAAAAATACGCTCCGCTTCAGATTTACTTATCTTTTCTTTTTTAAAGGGAAAATCCTCTTTTACTATTTTTCTCATCTCCTCTTCTATACGAGGCAAATTCTGGGAGAGTAGTTCTCCATCTATATCAAAATCATAGTAAAAACCATCTTTAATTGGGGGACCTATGCCCAATTTTGCCTTAGAAAAAAGCCTCTTCACTGCCTGAGCTAAAATATGGGAAGCACTATGGCGAAGAATACTTAAATCTTGAGAATTCTCTTTTTGCAAAATTTCCTCCTCAATCCGTTAACCAAGATAGTTTTTTGGTGCCCAGTGCTGGATTTGAACCAGCGACCTCTTGCATGTCAAGCAAGTACTCTAACCGCTGAGCTAACTGGGCGTAAATAAAAAGTAATAAGTAATGGGTGATAGGTAAACTGGTAGCCGCGAGGCCCAGAGCCTGCGTTCTCTATGCGCAACCTTTAATCACTTAACCCAATAACTAATTTACCAGCAATTTGCTTTGCAAATTACTGGAGGCGGCACCCGGATTCGAACCGGGGAATTGAGGATTTGCAGTCCCCTGCCTTTCCACTTGGCTATGCCGCCTAAAAGTAACTAATCCTCTTTTTTCTCTTCCGAGAGAAAATCCTTCTCTAAGGTGATTCCATGGGTAGTAGGAGTCATTCTACACTCACCGTTAAAAAACCCCCCTTCGGCAATGGTTAAATCAGAAGCTTTTACTTTTCCTTCTAAGCTTCCTGTGGAAGAGAGCTCTACCTTTTCCTCACAGTCAATATCGCCTATAACTTTTCCTCCAATGAAGACAGATTTAGCCTTGATATTTGCCTGTACTACAGAATCTTTTCCTATAATTATACTTCCCTCAGTTTGAATTTCCCCTTCAAATTTGCCATCGATTCTAAGGCTTCCCTTATCTATTACAGTTCCCTTAAATTCTGCTTCTCTCCCAATTATACTGCTGGTTTTTCCCTCAGTTTTTTTTCTTTTAAACATTTTTCCTCTCTTTAAGATTCACCCTAAAGGCTCCACCATTAAATTTAAAGGATTCAAAGTTTTTCCATTATGCCAGACCTCAAAATGCAAATGGGGACCTGTGCTTCGTCCAGTGCTTCCAACTCTACCTATAATTTGTCCCTTTCTCACCCAAGAGCCCTTTTTCACCAGTATATGAGAAAGATGTCCATAAACAGTTGAATATCCATATCCATCTCTTATCTGGATTCTTAGCCCATAGCCATCATACCACCCAGCGCGAACAACAGTTCCTTGAGCAGCAGCTTTCACTGAAGTTCCCCAGGGAGCAACGATATCAATGGCCGGGTGAAACTCTCGTTTTTTAGTAAAGGGGTTTATTCTCCAACCATACCCAGAAGATATCCATCCTTGAACAGGAAATATATTGGGAGTGGAGGCAAAAAGGTCTTTTTTCTCCTGAATTATTTTTTCAATTTTACTGAAATTTTTCTTCTGTATTAGGGCTTTATCTTGAAGAAATGCAATGTTATTTTCAATTTTTTTAATAACTCCTAAGGAATTAATTCCTTCCCCTTCCACTTTTTCTAATGGTATATATTCCTCAGGTCCTCCCTTACCCAGTTGCTCAGATGTGCCTGATTCCCCTCCCACACCAGCCAACACTCTTAGTCGATTTTCTGTTTGCTTTAACTCATTTAACTTCTTGTTAAATTCCTTTATCTGTCCAGCTAGGGAAGCTATTTTTTCCTGTTGCATTTGATTTATTCGCTCCAATTGATGGAGATATACCAATTTCTCCTTTAGTTGTCTGTAATCATTAACAAAGTAGAAAAGAGCAAAAGAAGCTATAGCTACAGCTATTAATGTTAGAGAAAATGCCCACCTTGGAATTCTAATTTGCCTAACCTTCTCGTGAGAGGAATGGGGGACCATCATCAAGGTAAAAAACTTAGAATCTTTCTTCATACCTTTGGCACCTCCTTAACAAGTTTATTTTGCATTTTTTATTGTCTATCTACAATTCTACCTATTATCAAAAAATTATTAAAATTCTGATGCTGTGAAAATATACTACATATAAAATAAATGTAAAGACCTCAATGATATATCATAATTAATATAAAGAATTTCCCTAAAATTGACAAGGATAGCTTCCTTCAATTGTTAATTTATAGCTATATTGTTGCAAGTCCGCTTTCTTTAGTATACAAAAAATTTCATAAAAAGCAAGTAAATATCGTATTTTTGCCTTTAAAGGAAAATTTGCTATAATTTAAAATTAAGGAGATTCTTATGGAAAAGGAAAAATTAATCCTTATTGATGGAAATGCTTTGCTTTACCGCTCTTTTTATGCTCTTCCCCCTTTAACTAATTCTGAAGGGATTCCCACAGGGGGAGTTTATGGATTTACCCGCATCCTTTTAAAACTTTTGCGGGAAGAAAATCCCACCTATTTAGCCTGTGCTTTTGATAAAGGAAAGAAAACTTTCAGACACAAAAAATATAAAGAATACAAAGCTACCCGCCCTAAAACACCTCAAGAATTAGCTATTCAAATTCCTTTAATTAAAGAGATTCTTAAAGGTTTTAATATTCCCATCTTTGAAGAAGATGAATACGAAGCTGATGATATACTGGTAACCTTAGCTAAAGAGGCTAAGCAAATGGGATTAAATGTAAAAATTTTCACAGGAGATAAAGATATTTTGCAAATAGTCTCCCCTTCCATTTACATTGTTCGTTTTAAGAAGGGAATTAGCCAAACTCAACTTTTTGATGAGCAACAGGTTAAAAAGGAATATGGAGTTTTTCCCTCTCAAATAGCTGATTATCTTTCCCTTACAGGAGACGTATCCGATAATATTCCAGGAGTTCCTGGAATAGGCCCTGTAACAGCAAAAAATCTTATTCAGAAATTTGGAAACCTGGAAAATATTCTTGCTAACCTTGAGAAAATCTCACCTAAAGTGAGGGAAATTTTAAAAAAATACTCTGAGCAGGCAAGATTAAGTAAGAGATTAGCTACTGTTCTAACCTGTGTTCCCGTAAAGGTAGATTTAAATAAATTTAAACTAAGTCCTCCCCAAAAGGATTTGCTTTTTCCCCTTTTTAAAAAATTGGAATTTAAGGAGTTAATTAAACAATTTGAGCCTTCCACTTCTCTATCCTCATCTTTTAAAGATATTAGCTCTTTAGAACAACTTGGAAATCTTATCAATAAGTTATCTCAAAAAACATTTGTAATAGAGGTGGGAGAGAAAGAAATTGTCTTTTCTCCTGTTCAAACAGAAGATGTTTTCAAGATAGTTTTAAACCGGAAAAGTTTAAATAAACTACACCCCATTCTTGAGAATTCTGAGATTAAGAAGATTGGGCATAATTTAAAACTCTCAATTTTAAAATTAAGAAAAATGGGATATAACTTAAAAGGACTGGATTTTGATACTCAAATAGCCGCTTATCTTTTGAAT
>JAGHCO010000043.1 GCA_021160405.1 Candidatus Aerophobota bacterium | reverse complement strand
CTATGATTAGCCTCTGGTAACTATTTCAAAGATCCATATACTACCAAAAAGAACATTTTAATAATAACCTACATTTTAAATTGCGTCAAATTACAATGGGACCTTTATCATCCATACAGTGGCTTCCTCGTTGTACCTAAATTCATCTTCTGGCTTCATATTTTTCTCTTGATTCTTTTATAAATAAAGTGAGCTGCTCTACTTTCCTGGCATAGGACTTAGGCAAATGTGGTTGTTCGGTTCGGGAACTTTCAGTTATGTGATTGGCGAAACTTTTCATCTCATTTAAAGCTTCTGCAAGTGTTATTGGCTCATTAAGATGTTTTACGTTAGGGAATACTTTTGTGTAATATTCGATTGTTTTCCCCATTATCATAGTAAAAATGTCCACTTCAGTAAGCAACATCCCTGATTGAAGAGTCTTTCGTGTCCATAGAATAACATCTTCTAAAATATGTTCTTTTAGAGATGACCAATTATTATTTTCCCACCCACTAGGTCTTTTTCGACATACTAAAACACAGTCATATCGTATATTACCTTTACTTGAATGAAACCCACTTTTACCCTCTGATCTTACTACGGGAGTAGCTGAAATATAAAATCCTGAATCAAGCAAAATCTTTCCAATACTCTCCCACGCCCAGAGTTTATTATGGTGAAAAGTAAAGATTAAAAGTCCCTCATCTTTAAGAACTCGATGGCATTCGGTAAATACTTTCAACAATCCTTTACTAAAGAATTCAATTGTCTTTCCCATTTTTTCGTTTTGTACAATCTCATTGGGACGACTGGAAAACTCGGGGTTAAACCACGGATATAAGTTTTTGAGTCCGAGCCTTAACCAGACATAAAAAAAATCTGCAAGTTCAGAATACTGGATATTATCGAAGTATGGCGGATCTGTAATAACAGCATCTACGGATTTATCGGGAATAAAAGATAGATCCTCCGCTGTGTCACATCGGAGTAGGGCTGCACGGTTAATCCGTTTAAGTTCATCAAATCTTTGCACTATATTTCCTTCAATGCATTCATTACCGGTAAGCTTGCTAAAGCGTCTATTACTACTTTTTAACAATCGCTCATAAGGTTTCTTGCAATATGCTTTGGCACGTCGTACCTTCTCAAAGCATTTAATAAATGTACCACGTCCATACTCGGTACCCCAAATATTATTTTCAGTCGGTCGCTCAATAGGATGGTAAGCATGCAATCCAAAGAAGAGAGAAATCTTATGCCACTGAATCTCGTATTTGCAAAACATATTATTAGCATCCAGGCAATCAGAAAAGGCAATAAGCATTAATTCACGAATATTGACGTCAGGGATCTTAAGTATTTCCTCCAAAAGACGAGACAGACATAACAATTGACGTTCATTGAACATGTGCCAGAAATGAGTGTAACCGTGATTTACAGGGCGAGGATCACTCCTCCCTTTTGTTGGAATCCTCTGACGAGGAATGAGTAACGTATCTTTACAGTCGTTATATTCACCCCTTGCCTTCTCCCACAATGCAATATCTTCTGAGTCCACTTGTTTAAAGAACCTTCCACAAATTGGGCAATAACCCTCCAAAGCATATAATTCTACCTCTAATCGACCCCCATTTTCATCTATAGCTTCTAAGATTCTCTGCTCTGTATTGCATTCAGGACAACGGAATACACCTCTCCCAGATACTCCTTTTCTGGGATCAAATATCTCACCACAATTATGACATTTTGTCTTTGGATTATACCCCTTTGTCTCAATAACTTGTAAGCATTTAGGACACAAAACAACATTAACATGATTCCTCCGTGATAGTTCATAGTTTGGGAATAATCTAACTTTGGCACCACAAGATTTACATTTTGCTAACTTAACCCAGAAAAAATACATAACTTCTGCCTCATGACCCTTAGGACATCTTGTGCGGTAGTATTGTTTTATATAATTGCCGGCCGTCTTCTCAAGATTACGAAAAGCATTATCTAAATCACGTAAATCAACGGCTTCGATTTCCTTCTTTGTTGTAAACCAAGCTACAGGGTTAATATCAATTCCAATTACTTTACAGCCCAACCGGAGTGCCTCAACAATAGTTGTTCCACCCCCCATAAATGGATCAAGCACTATAGCTCCATTGAGATCTGCACCGTTACAAAACTTATACCAAATATCATTATCTGACTCCTCCTCATTACTGAAAGCAGTTAGAGTTATCATACGAAACACGCTACCCAGACGCCGTGCCCACCATTTGTGCATCTGGTAAACAGGTTTTTTGGCATTTCCCTCTGCCATTGCCACAGGATTGAGATATTGCACTGGAAAACTTTTCTCAATAAATTTCATATTATTGCCTTATGAGTTATCTTCTAATAGCTTTTTCCACATTTTATTTCCACTTTTTCCATAAATTTTTTCAAACCCCTTCTTTATTTGCTGTATCTTCTCTTCAATAATTTCAGAAAGAGATTGCCCTTTTGCACCCTTGAATTTTCTACCAATCTCGGCAACGATTTTATAAATCTCATCTAAACATTGAGGGTCATCCGAGATAAATTCCCAGAATTCTCTTCCAGAAATCCAGTCAATCCCACCTTCTTCTTGAACATATTTTCTTACAATACTACTGACACGTGTTTTACTACCGTAGCACATGCCGTAAAGTGCTAATGAGCCACGATTACGTCTCTGAGCAGAGCGTAAAAGCTGGGCTATTCTTACCCCTAAGTCCTTTGGAATTGTATTTGGACCGCTTTTAACTTGAATATGGTGATGTATTCCTTTTTTAGTTTTGAGAATATCGGCTCCCTCAACCCCGGTACCCTCGGAAAAGACTTTAGCAGCATCCTGTAAAGCTATCCCGAACGATGTAACTGTTCCTCGCTCAAGTCTCTGGCTAACAAGCCATCTTACAATAGCCTTTGAATTATCAAGTCCTAATTCGTAAGAAAGAATGCGAATAAGAAAAGGATTGATGTCCAAATCACTCATCTTTAATCTGCGAACTGTCTTGACACGATTTAACAAAAACTTTCTGAAGATTTGCTCGATTTGCTTTCGCTTTTCAACATCAATTGCCACTTTTTTCCTCCTTTTCTTTACAAAAAATGAGCGAAACAAACAAGCATATATCGTTTATACCAGATATGACCAAATATACTACTCATTTGGAAGATACACGAGTATGTTACGTATACATTACTCTCTTTGAGTGAGTGTATATTTTGTCCTTTTATTTTGCAGTAATTTCATAAATTTGTAAAGCAATTTCAAATATTGG
>JAGHCO010000198.1 GCA_021160405.1 Candidatus Aerophobota bacterium | reverse complement strand
GGTGGAACAAAAAATTGGATTTTAATTTGGTATTCTAATATTAGTTGTTTGGGGAGGAACTTTTTCGCCAATCTCCTCTAAGATGGGCATTAACCCACAAAAGCCCTATAAAAACTGATGAGCACAACATATTAAAGTATAAGTTCTAATTAATAGACATCCAACAATTGGAGATAGTGGTAATCTCGTCACAAACTTTAAAACAAATACCAAAACTTAAATTATTAAAGTTTAATCCCCAAGGAAATCCTCTGTGCATTCCCTAACTCTCCATAGGGAACATAGGCATAGTCAAGATTAATTGTGCTTATTCTCAAACCTATTCCACCACTTACGCCAGAGCCAATATCTTGATTCGTCCTATAACCTGCTCTTAAGGCTAAGATGTTTCCTATCCACCATTCTAAACCTGCACAAAAATAAATATCCTCATCTATTGCTTTAACAGCATCAACGGCTATATTAAAAGATTTGAATTTTAAAGCTACTCCTGCTCTATAGGTAAAGGGCAGAGGATCCTCTCTCCCCAAATTTGATCCTATATTCTGATAGACTGCTCCTAAAGAGAAAGATCCAGTGGTAATTAAAAGCCCGAAATTGGCCAAATAAGTACTCTTCTTGTTCTCAGCCAGAGTCTCCTGCAGTATTCCCACGCTTACCCCAGACATTACATCAAAAGAGAGTTGTTGAGCATAGCCAAAGGAGGTAAGAATATCAGATGCACTAACCTCTCCTATAAGATTTCCCTCCTCATCTCTTCTCTCTATTTTTCCTGTATCTACATAATTTATCCCTAATCCAGCCTCTCCTCCTAATAGAGGAAAGGACAGACTCAGGTATCCCCGTTTTATCCCTTGAAACCACATATTATACACTGTTGAAAGTTGCATTTTCTCTACTCTGGCAAGTCCTGCTGGGTTCCAATATAAAGCTGTCCCATCATCGGCTAACGCTGTAAATGCTCCTCCCATTGCAGCTGCTCTTGCTCCCACTGGTATTTTTAAAAAATTGGCTGCAGTTGTTCCAGAACCTAAAGCATAGGAGAGAGAACCTGAAATTAAAAGTAAGACGGTTATTGTAAGGGTTTTTATTAGTACTTTCCTCATTATTGCCTCCCTACTTTATAACAATTATCTTTCCTCCCTTTTTACCCCCGGTGGCCTCCGGAACAAGATAAATATAGATTCCTTGGGCTACCTCCTCCCCTGCATCATTTCTTAGATCCCATGTAGCAGTAGCTGAGCCACCTTCTTTTATTATCTCTGTAGCATCATCTAAGGTTCTTACCAGCTCTCCTGAAATAGTATAAATATAAACTTTGGAATTCAGTGGTAGATTTGCTATGGTGACTATCTGGCCTTTATTTAGGTAGCAGGGATTTGGATAAACAATTATAGGAAGTAATATAGTGAAAGAGTATTTAGCTGTTGCTGAGTTATCTTCATCGGGATAATTGCCCCCTTCATCTTTTGCTCTTACTTTGAAGGTGTAGTTCCCTGAAGAAAGCTTATATGAAATTGAAGTATTAAAGGACCAATCAGACCAACTATCATCTTTATAACCTTCCATCTTCCATTGATAAACTAAATTGTTAGTTTCAGTAAGATTATCAGAACCTATCCAAGAAAAGTTCACATCTACTTTAGGAACGTTACCTACAACTTGAGAAGGAGGATAATCTGTTAGGTGTGTTTCAGGATAGATATTATCTACAGCTAGATTAATCTGATCCTCTTTTGTATTCTTTGCTTTATCAAAAACTTTAAGCCTTAAAACATACATACCATCCTTTAAACTGGTTATATCCCAACTGGCCAACACTTCCTTTTTAACCGAATTGGCGGAGATTACAATACTATTCCAGCTAACAGGCGAAGTTCCTTCACCATACTCTAGAATATACTGATCGAAGTTTTTATCCCAAGCTGTACCTACTATGACAGTAGCTTTTGAGAGAATATCGCCTTTAGAAGGATAACTAATTTCTGCTGTGGGCAAGGTATTGTCAACATTAACCTCCACTGTATGCTCGGAGGTATTTCCTGCCTTGTCCTCAACCCAAACCCTCAAGGTGTAAACTCCATCATCTATACCGGCTGTATCCCAGGTGGCTAAGATCCCATTAGATACAGGATTGGTAGAAGTGCTAATAGCTATCCAACCAGAAGGAGAAGTTCCTTCACCGTATTCTAATGTATAATGATCAAGATTTTTGTCATAAGCTGTTCCTTTTATAGTTACCAATCCTTTAACAAATGTATCTATTGTAGGTGATGAGATATCTGTCGTTGGTAAAGTTGTATCTATCCTTACTGTATAATGGTTTGCTGGGCCCCAGTTACCTGCACTATCCTCTGCCCTTACATGAAAGTACCAACTACCATCTTGAATATTGGTGTAAGATATAGTTCTTGCTGTTGTATCAACTGTTGTATTCGGTGTACTTGTTGGTGTTTTGTTGAGAGAATAGCTGTAGCCTGCTATACCAGATGGATCCTGTGGTTCTGTCCAGGTGAATACTGGATCATTGTTATTATACCACTTATTTTCATCAGGATGAGTTGAACTTGATATAACTGGTGCAGGTGGCGGGGTTGTATCTTTTGAGCCACCCATCCCTATTGGAGATCCTGGAAGCTCATCTTGATATATATTTGCCCAGACAATATTGGTCTGAGTATCAACTCCTGTATCACGGCATCTTTTCCATGTATCATTCCTCCAAGTGTAGAGTCCCAGTGTACTCTCTTTAACTTCTGGAGGAACATCAGAATCCTTATAGTACAGCTCAACATAAAGAGGCCAATCAACTGCATCTGGATCACTAACATAAATATCAATATACTTGTTAAGAGAAGCTGCATTATTAGGAAGTGGTTTTTCTGGATGAGGATTATCCGCATATTTTGCTACTGTAATTTTTACCTTACCTTTTGTAGTTATCTTAATTTTTGTATCTGTCTCCTTTGTTGCAGCAACTATATAATCTTTTACTCGTGCAGGAATAGTTTTTGCATAAGCTTTCAATACTTTTTTACCTAAAAGAAGAGGAATAATATCGGCTTTGTCTTGTTCTGCGTATTCTCCTGATTCAGGATCCACTACAGCGATTAAGGAAGTTATGTAAAAAGATGAAACATTATTTAAACTACTCAAAGGAATAGCAATCTCGCAAACACTACCACATCCCACTAATCCATTATTTTCGATACTTTCAATGTGATTGTGCTGGCTACTGCAATCCCAGGCAAAAAGGTGCCAGGGAAGAGATGGATTTGGACTTGCTGCAATCTCAATATCTTTTTCATTAAATATGCCGTTTTTATCTATATCAAACTTATAACGGTACTCAACCTTATCCGAATTGGTTGGTCCATCCCAGAGGCTCATCATAAAATAAAGGTAGGTATCATCCTTGGCTACATATATAGCTTTTACGTCAGTTCCAGATTTCTTGCCTGAACTATCTCCTTGTGGATCAGATACTACAGGGTTTATACCTTTCCAGTCATTTGGATCTCCATCAACTGTAATTGAAGCAACAGAAGGAACTGTCCGCTTTTGAGATAAGATAAAATTCTTAGTTGTTGTTTTTCCTATTTTAATATTCACATAAGAGGACTTAGGCTTACAACCAGGAGCTTGAACTACTATAGTATAGGTCCCCTTAGGTATATGCAGAAGGGAATAATCCCCATTCTTATCGGTAAAAGCAAAAGCCTGCAAAAAAGAGCTGGATTTTGTATACACCAATACTGAAGCTCCTGGCAATGCAGTGCCTTTTGCAGAACCTGTAACCGTCCCCTGTAATATTCCACCTTCATATAAGGTAAAGTTAATTCCACTTGTTATTTTACCCTGATTAACTACAACATCTTTTCTTGCTCCCCTTATAACAATATCTGAAAACACGCCTTGATCTGAGATGTCTCCTGTTACAACATACACATCATATGTTCCTTGAGAGAGAGCCAGGGTATACGTTGTACCTACTTTCACCTGGACTTCTGCAATGGCGGGTTTTTCTACACTTATTTTGCCTCCTTGAGGCTGGATAAATATCCAGGCATCTTTTTCTCCAGTCTCAGAGCTAACAGTACCTGAAATACCTGTTGAGGGTAAAGAGACAGTGAAGAGGTATGATTTTGAAATTGCTCCATTGCCATTACCATCGGATACAGTTACATCCCAGTAGTATGTCTCTCCATTATTTAAATACCCACCGGGGATAGTGTGGGATGTTGTTCCATCAGGCAGGTTGTAGATACTGTAAATTCGATTATGGTTCTTATCATCAATCTCAAGTCCATAACTTAGGCCAGATTTGGAAAGGCTTTGCCATTTAAAGGTTGGCGTAGTAGAGAAAACGTAAGATCCATCAGGAGGTGAAACTATTGAAACAGCTTTGGTAAATACTCCATCTATTGCTTTTTGCTTTGTTTCAGTGGTTGAATCAGTGTAGGTTATATGAAAAGTTATGATATCACCTACTGTTGGGGTAGTATCTATATTTAACCAACTTCCCCACAAGCCATCATTAGCCCCAGCATCACAATGATTTCCATCATTATAAAGATAGTGTGGATCCCCTCCTCCCACAATATCCGCTGTATCTATATATGAGGGTCCAGAGATACTGATAGATGAAATATCACCGGGAAGAGCCGAGGCCCTAATTATAAGTTTATAACCACTTCCCTCAAAATACAGGGTATCAACATCTACAGCTACCCTTTGCTGATTTCCACATAACCTCCAGCTTCCGTCTTCTCTAATCCAGTAATTTAACCAATCATCGGATAGATCCTTATCCATAAGGGTTGTAGTTTCCCCACCACCTTCTGGCTCAGCGGTGATTTTTACATGGAGACTCGTGGTAGCCTGATTTCCTTCCTCGTTTATAGATATTCTGAGATTGGTAAATTCAACTTGAATGTTTTGGTAGTTAGAAAAAATATTTTCAAATTCAGTTTGCCAGTAGTCTTTATGTTGACCACCATTGTGTAGAAAGTTAAAAGAAAAATAAGACATCAAAGAAGTAATATCTTCTATCTCAAAAGCTTTTTCTATAGCTTGATAGGCATCTTGAATGGCTTGTATGTGATAGGAGGTATTATCTACATTAAGCTTTATCGTATCTTCAGAATTATTACCTGCCTTATCTTCAACGAAGAGCTTCAATATGTAGTTTCCATTATCTGTAGAAGTTGTATTCCAGGTAGCTAAGGTATTACTGCTACAAGGCGTGGTAGAGACAGCAATTGTTATCCATCTCGCCGGTGAGGTTGCCTCCATGTATTTTACAGTATAGCAAGAAAAATTCTTATCAGAAACTGTTCCTATTATAGTAGTTACACCTGAGATAGCATCACCACTGGATGGGAAGGTTATTGTAGCCTGAGGAGAAGTATTATCTACTTTTACTTTGACTGTATGAGTAGATGTAAGTCCTGCCTGATCCTCAGCATACACTCTCAATGTATAAATTCCATCATCGAGACTGGTGGTATCCCAGGTAGCTAAGGTGTCATTGCTGACTGGTATAGTAGAAGTTTTTATTGTAGCCCAGCTTAAAGGTTCGGTTCCCTCCCCGTATTCTACTTTGTACCGGGTAAGAATCTCACTCCAGGCAGTTCCTTCAATAGCTACTGTATCAGAGATAGCACTATCATCGGGTGGTGAGTTTATCTTTACCAGTGGTGGCTGGAATGTTGCCCCTGTATTGGCAGTTTTCTCAAACGTACCATCTCCATCATTGTCCATTTGTACAGTAGTTCCTTTCTTACCTTGAGAAAGAGCATTCCAATCAATGGTATATTGATGGACTGTATTGGATGATACGGGAATATCAGCGGCGGTAAAGGTGGTGATTTTTGCTTCTTTGCCAGAAGTTACCTCTAACCCGTATTTTCCTTCACTTTTACCTAATATGTCATAACGATAAGAATCGGATGGAGAGAAGATCACAATTGTTTTCTCTTCATTGTCATATAAAGAATTGGGAATTTCCTCTCTAATCTCACCATTTACTAAACCTGTAATGTTACTCTGAGAATCATAGACTCGAATTTCACCAGGACTATGGAAGATCACGCTTAAATAATGTACAAAAAAGGAAACTTTATTTAAAAAATTTGCAAGAAGGTCCAGAATCTTGGTAATAGTCTTTTCAATTTTAGCTATTTTTTCTTCATACTCACTAACCGGGATATAGG
>JAGHCO010000143.1 GCA_021160405.1 Candidatus Aerophobota bacterium | reverse complement strand
GGTAAAGATAGCTAATCTTCTGTTGAGAAAAGTAGAGGTTATTCTTTTAGAAAAGGGATTTGATGTTCTTGTATGTGATTCCACTCAACTTGATAAACTGAATGCTAAAGTTTTTGGAGTAACAACGATAGACCCTTTTGGAATTGGTCCTGCTACCTCTACTATGGTAGGCTTATCAGGAGGAAAGAAGCCATTTAACCAGTACTATTTTGAACAACTAATTAAAAAGATAAGAGAGAAAAATCCTAAAGCTGTAATAATTGTAGGTGGACCAGGAACCTGGCAATTTGATGTTTTATCTGAAAAACAAAAACAGCTTGGCATAAATTGTGTTGTCAAGGGAGAGGTGGAAGAGATAGCTAAGGAGCTATTTGAGGATGCCCTGAAAGGGGATGTTCCTGAGAAAATCATTGGTCCACCAGCAAAAAGAATAGCAGGGATAAAAAATCCTACCTTATGGGGAATGATTCAAATAGGTAGAGGTTGTGATAGAGGTTGTCAGTTCTGTGATCCGGGCATGAGAAACTACACCTGGAGAGAAATTAAAGATATCTTAGAAGATGCAAAGGTAAATGCAAGGTCAAAGTATGTAAATTCAATAACGCTGCTTGCTGAAGATGAATTAAGGTACGGCAACCGTCCAGGTGAGTGGGTACCCTGCGGAAGGATAGTTGATCTTGCAAGCGAGATAAAAAAACTTGGAAAGCCAATATCTCCCTCTCATGCTAATTTAAGTTCTGCAGCATCTGCACCTGAAGTAGTAGGAGAATATGCAAAAGTTTTAGGTTTAACTAAGGATAATTTCAGTGCATTTCAAGTAGGTCTTGAGACAGGCTCCATAAGATTAATGAATATGTATATGAAGGGGAAAGCTCTGCCTTGGAAAATTGATGAATGGCAAGAAGTAGCAAAAATGGGATTTGAAGTTCTTGTTAAAAACCATATCTTCCCCCTTGCCACACTTATAGCTGGCCTTCCCGGGGAAAAGGAGGAAGACGTCCAAGAAACCATAAATCTTGTTAAAGAACTTAAGGAATATCCATCTTTAATTATGCCTCTTTTCTTTGTCCCTATAGGTAAATTAAGAAACAAAGAATCCTTCATAGAGCAAAACCTTACCGATATTTATAAGGACCTTTATATAACCTGCTTTGAACATACAGCTCACTGGGGAAGGAAATTCACCTCCTGGGGAGGAGAAAATCTTCCTCTGTTAGCTCAATGGGTAGTTCACGTTGGAACTATGTTAGCATTTGATTATTTTAAAGTTTTAAGAGAAAGAAAAAAGGTTTCCTACTCCAAGTGGAGTTTTTATCTTCTAAAGGAAAACGCAGCTTTTCTTGCCTCCAGAGTTTTACCTTCCCAGAAAATGGGGGTTGGTTAAGGTTAAAAATAAAGGAAGTGAGCGGCATATTTCTTACAAGAAATAAAAAAGGGGACAGGCTACTTTTTTCTTTGAAAAAAGTAGCCTGTCCCCTTTTTCCCCGGTGTTTACTTTGCATTGACATCCTGATAAAATTACCTTGACAGTAAGAGGATCTTTGCTATCCTATACGTATATAAAACGGTGGAAAAATAATGCAGAAAGTCCATATCTATACAGTTGGGGAAATTACTGATTATATAAAGGGAGCTTTAGAAAAAGATGGGGCACTTCAAAATGTATGGATAAAGGGAGAAATTTCAAATTTTAAGCTACCCTCAAGACATCTTTACTTTTCATTAAAAGATGAGGGAGGACTCCTATCCTGCGTTATGTTTCAGGATAAATTAGAAAGGCTCAAGTTTGATCTTGAAAATGGCTTAGAGGTAGTTGTTCGAGGAAGCATAGGGGTTTATAAACCTCAAGGGAGATATCAGCTCTACGTAGAGGAAATGTTTCCTATAGGTAAAGGACTGCTCTATTTAAATTTTGAAAAGCTGAAGGAGGAACTTCAGAAAAAAGGCTATTTCCGGCCCGAGCACAAATTACCTTTGCCCTACCTGCCTCAAAGAATAGGAATAGCCACTTCACCTAAGGGAGCAGCTATAAGAGATATTCTTACAGTTTTAAATAAACGTTTCCCTAACTTAGAGATTGTTATTGCTCCCTGTAGAGTTCAGGGAGATGAGGCCCCAGAGGAAATTGCCCGAGCCATTGATAATTTAAATCGGTATGGAAGAGTAGATGTTATAATTGTGGGAAGGGGGGGTGGCTCCTTAGAGGACCTTTTTGCCTTTAATGAGAGAATAGTAGCTGAGGCTATTTATAATTCTCATATTCCTATAATTTCTGCTGTTGGGCATGAGATTGATGTAACCATAGCTGATTTTGTTGCTGATGAGAGAGTTCCCACACCCTCAGCAGCAGCTCAAAGAGTGATTCCCCAAAAGGAAGAACTTAAGATTAAGCTGAAAGATAAAAAAAATAAGCTAAGTTCCTTAATAAAGAAAAAGAAACAACTGCTTTGCTCTGATGTGGAAAAGTTAAGAAATTCCCTTAAGAGCGAACATCCTCAAAAGAAAATCCGAGATCTTAAACAGCAAATGGATGATTTCAGAAAAAACTTAAGAAACTACATAAATCATCAATTTCAACTGAGAAAAAGCCATCTTTCTCATCTTGAGCAAAGTTTTATTCGACTCTCGCCTCAAAAAAGATATAGCCTGGAAAGGGAAAAGTTAAAAGAGAAGGAAGAAAAGCTCCACAGCACAGTTAAAACAAAACTGGAAAAGATAAAAGAGAAAATAAATTCTTGCGCTAACAGGGTAAGAGACCTCTCTCCCTTATCTATTCTTGAGAGAGGCTACAGCATCTGTTTTAGCTATCCTGAAGGAAAAATAATTAGAGAGTATCGACAGGTAAAGAAAAAAGAAAAAATAAGAGTTAAATTACATAAGGGGTACCTGTTAAGTGAGGTTTTTAAAGCCGAGGAGGAAAAAAGTGAAATTTGAGGAAGGAATGGAGAAATTAGAAGGAATTATTCGTCAGTTAGAAGAGGGAAATCTTCCTTTAGAAGAATCTCTGGAAAAGTTTGAGGAAGGAATGAAATTAATTAATTTTTGTGAGAAAAAGCTGGAGGAGGTAGAAAAGAGGGTAAATATTTTAATAAAGGATCAGGATAAGTTTAAACTGGAACCTTGGCAACCAACTACAGAAAAAGAAGAAAATAGAGGCTCTCCAAGCGAAGAGTATCTGTTTCCAGAAAATAGTTAAAATGGGAGAAATTTTATCCTTTTTTACCAACAGATTGTGTTTAGCTGTTATCTGTGCCTGGGTGCTTGCCCAAGGAATAAAGGTTATTATCTCTTTAGCTAAGAGAGGAAAACCTCAATGGCATCGATTTGTAGAACCGGGAGGGATGCCCTCCTCTCATGCTGCTGTAGTAATAGCTCTTCTCACAGGGGTAGGAATATTAAGGGGCATACACTCTACTATTTTTATTGTTACCTTGATTTTTAGCTTAGCTATAATTTATGAAGCTGTTGGAGTAAGAAAAGAGGTAGAGCAACAGGCAGAGATTTTAAGTTCACTAATTGAAAAATTACCTTCAAAGAATAAGTTTAAAATAAATTTGAAGAAAAGTTTAGGTCATCGTCCTATAGATGTAGCTGTAGGAGGGATAGTTGGGCTCATAATAGCTCTAATCTGGATGAGGTAAGAAGTGTTAAAAACAGTAGGAATAACACTAAATCCTAATAAAAAGGACATTTTTAAAAAAGTTTTGCCTATAATTGATTGGTTGAAAGAAAGAGAAGTGGAAGTTTTAGTTCTTCGCGAAATTGGAAGAAATTTTCCTTTAAAAACGTTAGTTAGCATTGAGGAATTAAGGGAAAAAGCTCAATTAATCATCAGTTTAGGAGGTGATGGAACCTTATTTAGGGCTGCCAGAGATTTTTCTCCTTATCAAGTGCCTCTTTTAGGAATTAACCTTGGGGGACTGGGTTTTCTTACTGAGATTCCCATATCAAAATTTGAGGAAGGATTGGAAAAAGTCCTATCAGGTAATTATAAAATAGAAAAAAGACTAATGCTGCAAACTTCGGTCTACAGAAAGGGCAAATTAGTAAAAAGTTCTATTTCCTTAAATGATGTAGTGATAGGTAAAGCTTATCTTCCCCGAATAATAAATTTTAAAACTTTTGTTTCCAATGAACTGGTAACTACCTATTCTGCTGATGGGTTAATTATTTCTACTCCCACAGGCTCAACTGCCTATTCTCTTTCCGCAGGTGGCCCGGTAGTTGACCCAAAACTTAAGGTAGTTATCCTTTCTCCTATATGTGCTCATACATTAGCGGTAAGACCTTTAATCATCTCCTCAGAAGAGACAGTTAATATAACCTTAGAGCCACCTGCTAAGGAGATCCTGCTTGCCATAGATGGTCAGATTGGCTTTCCTTTAAAGGAGGAAGATACAGTTGAAATTAAAAAAGCTCCCTATCAGGCTCTCTTAGTAAGAATAAAGGAAAGGGCTTTCTTTAAGATACTACGGACTAAATTAGGATGGAGTGGGGTTAGCTATACAAAAAGGCAAAGGGTAATGGGTAATGTGTAAAATAAGGAAAAGCGAATAGGATAAACAACTCTTTACTGATTGCTATACGTGGCTGTAGCGGTTCGATTTATCGGATTCATTAAATGAAACCTTTGCAAAAATAATTTTTCAATGAAAACAATTTTAGCTATTTCTTATAACTTATTCCGTAGGGCTTTAAAGAGTAAAATATTCTTAATCTTTTTGTTTTTTTCTCTAATTTTAATTTTTTTATCCAGACTGTTTGAATTTTTAACTTTTACTGCTGAGGTTAAGATCATTAAAGATGTGGGACTGGCTAGCATTTCCCTTTTTAGTGCTTTAATTGCCCTTTGCATAGCTGGAGAATCAGTGGTAGGGGAAATTGAGAAAAAAACTACTTACATTCTCTTCTCTAAGCCTGTAAGTAAGAGCTTTTTTATCCTGGGAAATTTCTTAGGAATGATCTGGGTTCTTGGTATAAGTATCCTATTAAGTGGATTAGTTCTTTTTTTTATTATTTACCTCAAGCAAGGAACAGTTGAAGTGATGTTCTGGACCATCTTGGGATTTAGTTTCTTAGAAGCTCTTGTTGTAGCCTCTATTGCTCTTATGTTTTCCTCTTTTTCTTCCTCTACCTCTGCCAGTATCCTGTTTAGTTTTCTCTTTTACTTAGCAGGACACCTTAATCCTCAACTTTGTCGGATAGGAAAACTAAGCCAGAGTAAAATTATTCAATTGACAACTAAAGCAATAGGATGGATTCTGCCTAACCTGGAATACTTCAATATAAGAGGAAAAATCACTCAGGAAAGCTCTCTTTCTAAGGATTACGTTGGAGAAACAATTCTTTACGGCATTGCTTATATTGGAATAATGTTAGTTTTAGCATATCTATTTTTGAGAAGGAGAGAGTTATGAAAAGGAAATTTAAGGGTATTTATCCCCGGCTCCTCTCTTTTGTTAAGCCTTATTGGAAAAAATTTGCCTTAGCCCTAATTTGTATGATTATAGTTGCTGGTTTATCTGCAGCTTTCCTTTGGGTAATAAAGGATATGGTAGATAAAGTTCTTTTAGCTAAAAATATGCTTATGTTAAGTTTAATAACTATTTTTATTATTGGGATATACTTTTTTCAAGGATTATCTGATTATGGGCAGAAGTATCTTATGCACTGTATTGGACAAAAGGTAGTTTTTGATATAAGGAATAAGCTTTATTCTCATCTGCAAAAATTATCCCTCCAGTTCTTTTCTCGGCGTCGGGTAGGTGAACTTATCTCTCGAATAACCAGTGATATTACCACAATGCAAGAGGCTCTCTCCAGAGCCATAGGAGATATTGTTAAGGAGGGAGTGACGGTAATAGCTCTTACCTCTCTTTTGTTTTACTTTGATTGGCAATTAGCTCTAATTAGCTTAGCCATTCTTCCCTTTGTGTTAAAGTTAACCACTGAATTAAGCCAGCGACTGAGGAAAACTTCCCGAAAGGTTCGTAAAAAAATGGCTACTTTAACTTCTATCCTGCAGGAAACTCTATCAGGAATAAGAATTGTTAAGGCTTTTTCTATGGAAGATTATGAAGCAGAAAAATTTAGAAATAGAAACAAGGAATTTTTTGCCGCTGAGATTCACTCTCGGCAAATAAGTTCTTTAATAAGTCCTCTAATTGGTTTCATCTCAAGTTTTGGTATAGCCTTCATTGTTTGGTATGGAGGCAGAAGAGTAATTCAGGGAGCAATGACTCCTGGAGAATTTATAGCTTTTATGGGAGGCTTACTTTCCTTGTATCGACCTTTATCCAGATTGGGAGATGTAAGTAGTATTACTCAACAGGCTTTAGCTTCTGGGGAAAGGGTCTTTGAAATCCTTGATACCTTACCTGATATAACTAATATTCCCAACGCTTTTTTCTTGAGTGGATTTAAAGATAAAATTGTTTTTGAAAGTGTATCCTTTAAGTACGATGAGGAGATAATCCTTAAAGATATAAACTTTCAAGTAAAAAGAGGAGAAATAGTAGCTTTAGTAGGACCTTCTGGAGCAGGAAAAACTACCATAGTAAATCTACTCGCTCGTTTTTATGACCCTCATAAGGGAAGAATTCTTATTGATGATAAGGATATAAGAAAAGTTGATTTAAATTCCCTGAGAAAACTTTTAGGGATAGTTACTCAGGATACTATCCTCTTCAATGACACTATAAGAAATAACATTGCTTACGGGAATCCTCAGGCTACTGAACAACAGATAATTCAAGCAGCCAAGGTAGCCAACGCTCATGATTTTATTATTAAAATGAAAAACGGCTATGATACCTATATTGAAGAAAGAGGAGAGAGACTCTCTGGTGGACAACAGCAAAGAATAGCTATCGCCAGAGCTCTACTTAAGAACCCCTCTATTTTAATTCTGGATGAGGCGACCAGTGAGATGGATTCCGAATCAGAAGCTTTAGTTCAGGAAGCCCTAAATAGATTACTTAAATCCAGAACAGCTCTGGTTATCGCTCACCGTCTCTCTACTATAAGTCAGGCCGATAAAATTGTGGTTTTGAAGGATGGCAGAATTGCAGATATGGGTAAACATCAGGAACTTTTGTCTAAATCAGGACTTTACCGCCGACTTTATGAACTTCAGTTCAAGGATAGTGAAGAGATAAAAAAGTAGCGCAGGTCTAAAGACCTGCCAAGTGAGATGTAAGAAGTGAGGAAAGAGGAAGAAAAATGGAGAAAAAAAAGTATCAACTAATAATTGTTGGAGCAGGTCCAGCAGGCCTAACAGCAGCCATTTATGCTAAGAGAGCAGGAATAGATACATTACTTTTAGAAAAGCTCTCTCCGGGAGGACAAGCACAGCTTACTGGAAAGATTGAGAACTATCCTGGTTTTCCCAAACCAATATCAGGACAAAAATTAATGGAAGAGACTGTAAAGCAGGTTGAAAATTTAAAAGTAGAGCTGAAGAATGAGGAGGTAGAAAGAGTAGAGGATGATAAGGAGAAAAAAGTTTATACCGATGCTGGTAGTATTTACCAAGCTCTGGCGTTAATAGTTGCCACTGGAGCTAACCCTACAAATTTAGGGGTTCCCGGAGAAAAAGAGTTCACAGGGAAAGGAGTAAGTTACTGCGCTACCTGTGATGCCCCTTTTTTCCGAGGCGAAGATGTCTTAGTGGTGGGGGGTGGAAATACAGCAATAGAAGAGGCCCTGTACTTGACTAATTTTGCTAAAAAGGTATATCTTGTTCATCGTAGAGACAGATTAAGAGCAGAAAAAATTCTTCAGGATAGGGTGTTTGCTAATCCAAAAATTGAGATTATCTGGCATTCTGTATTAAAAGAGATTTATGGAAAGGGAAATGTTAGGGGAGCAAAAATAAAAGATTTGAAATCGGAAAATATCTATGAATTTCCCTGTCGGGGAGTGTTTATCTTTGTTGGTTTAAAACCAAACACTTACTTTCTTAAGAATAGGCAGGATCACCTTCATAGTCATTCTCAAGACTTGGTAAAAATGGATGAAAATGGGTTTATAATAACCAATGAAGATATGGAAACCAATGTAAGAGGTATCTTTGCCTGTGGAGATGTTAGAAAAAACAAGTTAAAACAGATAGTAGTAGCTTGTGGAGAAGGAGCTCAAGCCGCTTTTGCAGCTCGTAAGTATATTGAGGAACTTACTGGGACATCTTACCAATAGGATCATCTGGCCTGTTTGGTCATTGGGTCTATTGTGTCCTTGAGTCATTGTGTTGTTGGTCTTGTTTAACGCATTTACCTATTAACGCATCTGCGCGGTAAGGAGGAAGTAATGAAGAAAAAATTACTAATCTTGATAGCTGTCCTTATCTGTCTTATTCTTTCGAGCGGCGGTATTTTCCCCTCTTACGCCTCTAATTATCTTAATGTTCAAGATAGTGGTTTTACTAATTTGCCTGTTAGTGTTCGAGCTATGGGAATGGGGGGAGCCTTTGTAGCTATAGCCGATGATTACAGTGCTTGTTACTTTAACCCTGCTGGACTTGTTCAACTTTCTGGTAGGCAGTTAGGATCAACATACAGCGATCTGTATGGATTAGGATTATTAGAACATAGCTTTTTGGCTTTCGTTGAGCCAACTCCAACTATGGGGAGTGGAGGAGTAAGCTGGAACCACTTATCAGCTAATCTTGAACCGGAAAAATGGAGTTATGACCTATGGTCTTATTCCTATGCCAAGATGATTTCCTCAAAAAACTTAACTTTAAGGGATAAACTTGGCAGCTGGGGAATTAATTTAAAGTATTTAAGACAGATTGCTCCAGGAGAGAATGCCAGTGGTTACAGTATAGACTTAGGATATCTTAACAAAGGAAGGAAAATGTCAAAAATTTCCTGGGGATTTAACTTTCAAGATATATTTTCTCAGATAGACTGGAGTACAGGAAGAAAAGAACAAATTCCTTCCAATTTAAAGTTTGGTTTTGCCTGGAAAGCTTCCCCTAAATTCCTTTTAGCTGTGGATTTAGACACGTCCTTCAAAGATTTAGCTAAACAGATGCATCTCGGGGGAGAATGGAGTATATCTAACAATTTTAAACTCAGGGCAGGAGCCACTAAGATATTTCAGAAGAGCGCTAATTTAGCCTTATCTATAGGTATAGGTCTTCAATTAAGGTTAACAGAGGAAGGAATAAAGCAGGTTAATTTTAATTATGCTTTTTGCAATAATGAAGAATTAGGCAATACTCATCGATTTTCCCTTAGCCTTGGATTTTAGCTTTTTATTTTGGGATAAAGTTTGTTTCCTTTTTCACCTGATTTACAAAGGAAACTAAAAGTTTCACCGCACTTTCAATATCACTTAAGGATAGAACCTCTACTGGAGTATGTAAATACCTTAAGGGAACAGAAACCAAACCAGTAGCTACTCCAGCACGGCTAATCTGAATGACATTAGCATCGGTAGGAGTAGCCCGGCTCTCTCCAGCTAACTGATAGGGAATTCTTTCCTCCTTAGCTGTTTGAACAAGCATTTCTTCTACTTTTGGATTAATATTAGGACCTCTAAAGATAACCACTCCCTTACCTATGCGAATATCTCCCTCCTTTTTTTTATTTATTTCTGGAAAGTCAGTAGCTACATCTACATCTATAGCTATTCCAACTTGAGGGTTAATGAAATAAGCTGCTGTGTGTGCTCCCCTTAAACCAATCTCTTCCTGCACAGTAGAGGCAGCAAAAACAGATGCCTCAATTGTTTGGTCAGATAGAGCTTTTAAAACCTCGCAAATCATAAAGACTCCCATTTTATCATCAAAACCTCTACTTACTACTAAATTTCCCTGGAGCTTTTCTAAACCCGGAGAAAAGGTGATAGGATCTCCTATTTCAACTATTTTCTCTGCTTCTTTCTTGCTACTAACTCCTATATCAATCCATTGATGAGATAACTCAACTACCTTTTTCCTCTCTTCCTTTTCCATAACATGGATAGGTTTTTTCCCCACCACTCCTAAGATAGAGCCTTGCCTGGTGTAAATCTTAACTCTTTGACCAGGCACAATATGAGCATCTATTCCTCCAATAGAGGAAAAATATATAAATCCATCCTCATCTATATACTTTACCATAAATCCAATTTCATCACAGTGACTGGCCAGCATTATCTTAGGAGAACCACCGGGGTTTTTTATCCCAATAACGTTACCATGAACATCAGTTTTTACCTCATCGGCAAATTTCTCCAATTCTTCTCTAACTAATCTCTGAATAGGTTGTTCAAAACCAGATGGACTTGGAGTATCCACCAATTCTCTTAAAAATGAAAAAGACTGCTCATCCAATTTTTATTCTCCTTCCAAGAGAATCTTTCCATACTTGGTAATAATCTCTGCTTTTCCTCTAACCTTAATAGCTGAGGTGTGTTCAGTGAACTGAGCTACTAAAAGCTCACCCTTGTCTAACTTTTCGGTATGAAGGATCTTGGTAATATCTCCCCGGGTAAGTCCAATAATAGTAACTCCTTTTTCCAGAGCCTTAATAATTATATAGTCTGCACTAACTACATCCTTCATAATTTTATCTCCGCGGGAGCTCTGAAAAATTCTCTTCTTTTTGCTGCTCGGCGAGGTGTTTTCAT
>JAGHCO010000176.1 GCA_021160405.1 Candidatus Aerophobota bacterium | reverse complement strand
GTTTTTCTCTTAACTTAACTATTTTATGTATCATTCCATTTAATTCTATTATTTCCGTTATTTTATCCTCCACTTTTTTGCCGCAGGAAGGGCACTTTAATCCATCCTTTATTTTAATCAAATAGGAATTTTTACAATAGGGACACTCCTCAGCCACTGGTTCATCCCAGGAGATAAATTTACACTTAGGATAACGATTGCAGGCATAAAAAATCCTACCTTTCTCTGAGATTTTTTCTACAATTTCTCCTCCACAACCCATAGGACACTTCATTCCTATTTTTTTATCTAAGGGATGGATATTTTTACACTTAGGATAATTAGAACAGGCTAAAAACTGTCCAAAGCGGCTAACTTTAACTACCATTTTTCCTCCACATTTCTCGCATCGCTTAGAAGTAGTTTCCAGACCATCTTTTTTAATATTCCTCATCTTTTTCTCCGCCCAGGCTAAATCCTCTTCAAAGTTTTTGTAGAAATCTTTTACTAAAACTGTCCATTTTTTTTCCCCCTGCTCTACTTCATCTAATCCTTCCTCCATTTGAGCAGTAAACTTAGGGTCAAGAATAGTAGAAAAATTATTTACCAAAAGCTCATTTACTATTCTGGCTAAGGGCGTGGGTATTAGTTTTCCCTTAACCCAGTTTACATATCCTCTGTGTTGAATAGTGAAAATAGTTGGAGCATAGGTGCTTGGTCTCCCTATACCTTTTTCCTCCAGAACTTTTACTAAGGCAGCCTCAGTATAGTGAGGAGGAGGTTGGGTAAAATGCTGGCAAGAAATAATCTCTTTAATCTTCAGGAAAGTACCTATCTTAACCAGAGGAACTATCTTCTCTTTTCTTTTTTTCTCTTGATATATCTTTAAAAACCCAGGAAACTCCAATTTCTCTCCTTCACTACGAAAGAGGAAACTTCCTCCCTTAATATCGAGAATAGTATGAATAAGGATAGCATTTGCCATTTGAGAAGCCAAGAATCTTCTCCAGATTAAATCGTATAATTCGTAATGCTCTGGAGAAAGATAATTCTTTAAACTCTGAGGAGTTCTCCCAATATAAACTGGTCTTATAGCCTCATGGGCATCCTGAGAAGTTTTTTTATTTTTATACTGAAAAATCTTGGTAGGTACATATTCTTTCCCTAAATTTTTCTTGATCCAATCTCTTGCCTGTAGTTGAGCTTCCTTAGCTACTCGAACAGAATCACTACGCATATAGGTGATAAGACCCACCCTTTCCTTTTCTCCAATTTCCTGCCCTTCATACAGGTCCTGAGCTATCTTCATTGTCTTAGCAGGAGAAAACCTTAAATGATAACTTGCCGCTTGCTGAAGAGTACTGGTGGTAAAAGGAGGATAGGGAGATTTCTCTTTTTTTTCTTCTTTAATATCACTTACCTGGTACCTATTTCCTACTATTTTTTTAACTATTTCTCTCACCTTTTCTTCATTACTTATTTTAACCTTCTCTTTATCAATTTGGTAAAGATCTGCCTTAAATAAATTTTTTTCAGGGTCCTTGAACTCACCTGAGATACTCCAGTATTCCTGGGGTGAAAATTCCTCAATTTGTTTCTCTCTCTCGCAGAGTAGCCTTACCGCTACTGATTGAACTCTTCCAGCAGAAAGTCCTCTCTTAACTTTTTCCCACAGCAAGGGGGAGATCTTGTATCCAACCAATCGATCCAGAACTCTTCTTCCCTGTTGAGCATCAACCTTGTTTAAGTCAATTTTTCCTGGTTTTTTAATAGCTTCCCTTAAAGCTTTCTTAGTTACCTGATTAAAAGTTATTCTGCACTGTTCCTTGTGATTTAATTCCTGAGAAAGATGCCAGGAAATAGCTTCCCCCTCTCTATCTAAATCGGTAGCTAAAAAGACTTTTTCCATCTCCTCACTTATCTTTTTTAACTTGTTAACTATCTTTTTCTTACCCGGGATTATCTCATAGGTAGGTTTAAATTCATTATCTATATCTATACCTAATTTGCTTTTAGGCAAATCCTTTATATGACCAAAACAGGATTCTACCTGAAATTCCTTCCCTAAAAACCTATTTATTGTTTTAGCCTTAGCAGGTGACTCTACAATTACAAGATTTTTAGCCAATTTAGACCTCTTTAACAAATAATTTTCCTGGAAGCTCCCTCACTAACCCTTTTATTTCCAATCTAATTAGATTCTCTGACACCTTAGCTGGGGAAAGACCAGATTCTTTAACTAAGAGGTTAATGTGCAAAGGTTCTTTAGATAAATGGTCCATTATAATCCTCTCTTCCTCAGACAAAGAAGGATATGGTTTGGTTCTCTCCTCCTTAAAATATATGTTTAGCTCCTCTAAAATATCCTCCACACTTTCCACTAACTTTGCCCCTTCTTTAATTAATGAGTTAGAACCCTGGGAATAGGGGCTGGTTACATTTCCTGGGACAGCAAAAACTTCTCTTCCCTGTTCCAGGGCAAAATTAGCAGTAATTAAAGCTCCACTTTTTAAGGGAGCCTCCACTACTACAACTCCTTTGCTCAATCCACTGATAATACGATTACGGCGAGGAAAATTTTGACGCTCAGGGATTGCTCCCAGGGGGAACTCAGAAATTACTGCTCCTTTTTTGGCTATTGCCCCCATTAACTCTTTATTCTCAAAAGGATAAACAGTATCCACTCCACAACCTAAAACAGCTATGGTTCTACCCCCAGCCTCAAGAGCGCCCCAATGAGCAGATGTATCAATTCCCCTGGGCATACCACTTACCACTGTAATCCCTTCCTTAGCTAAGTCTCTGGCCAGTCTTCTGGCAGTAATTTTTCCATAATTGGTAGCTCTTCTTGTCCCCACAACTGCTATAGAGTTTTCATCCTCCTTTTTTAATTTTCCTCTTACATAAAGAACAAAGGGTGGATCAAAAATCATTTTTAGGCCAGAGGGATATTCAGTGTCTTCAATTGTAATAAGATTCACTCCCAGTTTATCCATAAGGTCCAAATCTTTTTCTATATTTAGCTCTTTAGCCTTGTTAGTGATATAACTAAGGGTATCCTGGTCTATCTTGGGAACTCTGGAGAGCTCTTCAAAAGAAGCAGATAGTATCTTTTCTGGAGACCCAAAATACTTCATTAATTGGCTAAACTTAGCAGGACCAAGTCGAGAAGCTTTGCTTAAAATTATCCACTCCTTTACATTTTTTTGTTTAGATCTCATCTGTTATATCTCTCATCACCAGTCCTGTAAGAAGTTTAGGATAGAAATAACTGGACTTGGAAGGCATTACCCTTCCAGAAAAAGCTACTTTTTCTATTTCCTCCAAACAGATAGGCTTAAGGAAAAAAGCCACCTGATATTTTCTTTTTTTTACCAAACTTACAGCCCTATCACTATAAGGAGTAAAATCAATTTCTCTTCCTCTCTCCAACTGCTCTTTTCGAGTTATTCTCTTAATTAAATTATCTACTATTGCTGAGGCCACCTCACCAGAGGAGACTTTCTCAGTTTCCTTTAAGGAAAGCAAATAATAAGCTCCATCTCCTTGATACATCCCTAAGGTAAATTTATCATCTAAATTTATTTGCTGGAGCATGTATCTTAATTGATAAGAACTATTTTCCGAAGTAAAGGGCAAAACCTTAATCTGGAAAAGTTGCTCTATCCGAGATTTAAACTGAGAGAGTTGCTCTGAAGTAAAGCTGCCAATAAGTCTGTGCACAGGGAGAATATTAGCTGCTCCGGATTCGGCATTGAGAAAATACATCATCCCATAATCCCATCCTTCTTTTAGAGAAGAATTCCTCTTTAACTTTTCCTTTAATTTAAGAAAAGTGGAATAACGGTGATGCCCATCAGCTATGAGTATTTTTTTATCTCTCATTAACTTAGCAATTTTAGTAATAGTATCTTTATCTCTTATAGCACTTAACCTGTGTTTTACTCCTTTTTCATCCTCCAGTTCAAAAAGTGGCTCCCCTTCTTTTAAATGCTCATCTACTTTGCATAGTGGGTCTCGGTAAAGAGAGAATACAGCACTTAAATTTGCAAGACAGTTTTGCATTAAATTAAAACGGTCCTTTTGAGGTTTAGGGAAAACTTGTTCATGAGGGAAAATAACTCCCGAATTAAAATCCTCCAATTTCATTAAAGCCACAAATCCCCTTCTGGTTATCTTCCTTTCCTCTAAAAAGTACTCCTGCTCGTATACATAAATGGAGGGGGTCTCCTCCTTTTTTAAAATTCCCTTATCTTTCCATTCTTTAAGATATCTAGCAGCTCTGGTATACTTATTTTCTTTCTCATTATCATCCTCTTTTTCTTCTCCCAGAATAATCCGAATGATGTTGTAGGGATGAGATTGATAGTACCTTCCCTGCTCATAAGGAGAAATCACATCAAAGGGAGGAGCAGTTACCTTGCTTAAATCTTTCACTTTATCCTTATTGTAAATTATTCCTCTAAAGGGACGAATTATTAGCATCATTTTCTCTCCATAAAATTAGTCAACAGTCATTAGTCCTAAGTTCTCAGTCAATAGATGAATGAGAAAAAGAGGCAAATGAAGTGAACCTCGCACGAGACGAACGAGCTTACCCTGGCTCACTATTTAGCCAATCCTCTTTTTCATAAGAGAAAACCTCATTAGAGGTAAAAAAACATTCAATTTCTCTCTTAGCAGAAGACAAGGAATCTGAGCCATGAACTATATTTCTTCTTCCATCAGAACCAAAATTCCTTCTAATACTTCCCACTTCAGCTTTTTGAGGAATTCTTTCCCCTATTAACTCTCTCGCTCTTCTTATTACATCTTTCCCTTCGGCTACCATAACCACACAGGGAGCCGTAAGCATAAAATCAATTAATCCTGGGAAAAAAGGTTTACCTTGATGGGGCTGGTAAAATTCCTTAGCCTTGCGTTCATCCAACCCTATCATTTTTAATCCAACAATCTTAAATTGTTCGCCTTCCAACCTCTTTATTATCTCTCCAATTAAACCCTTACAAACACCATCTGGTTTTATCAAGATCAAAGTTCTCTCCAATTTTATCTCTCCTAAACTTTTTCTTCTCGGACCATAGCAATCTTTCCTGTCCTTAGCAATTTCTTTACTCCAAAAGGTCTCAAAAGAGTAAGGATTCCATTTATCTTTTCCTCAGTCCCAGTAATCTCAATGGTGAAGCTTCCTGAATGAACATCCACTATCCTCGCCCTAAAAATTTCCACTAATCTCATAATTTCATCCCTATCTCTTCCCCTGGCACTTACCCTAACCATAACCAGTTCTCTGGTTATGGTCTCCTTTTGAGTAAGGTCTACAACCTTAATTACATCTATTAATTTACGCAGTTGCTTGATAACTTGCTCAATCAACTGGTCATCTCCGGGAACAACCATAGTTATTCGTGAGATTGTAGGATCCTCGGTTTCCCCAACAGTTAAACTATCAATATTAAATCCCCGAGCACTGAATAAGGTAGTGATTCTTGCTAAAACACCAAATCTATTTTCTACCTCAACCGAGATTAAGTGCTTCATTAATCTTTTTCCTTAATCCAGCTCATCATCTCCCTTAACTGAGAGCCTACTTTTTCAATTAAATGTTCCTTATCCTTCTTTGCCAAGGCATTAAAAACGGGACGATGAGCACTATTCTCTAAAATCCATTCTCGGGCAAATTCACCTGATTGAATCTCCCCTAAGATTTTTTTCATCTCAGCTTTCACATTTTTGTTTATTACCCGAGGACCCCGAGTGAGGTCTCCATATTCAGCCGTATTACTAATAGCTTTCCTCATGCCAGAAAACCCACCCTCATATATTAAATCAGTGATTAATTTTAGCTCATTACAGCACTCAAAGTAAGCCATTTCTGGTTGATAACCTGCCTCTACTAAAGTTTCAAATCCAGCCTTAATTAAAGAGGTAACTCCTCCACACAGAACTGTTTGCTCCCCAAAAAGATCTGTCTCTGTCTCTTCAGCAAAGCTCGTCTCTATTACTCCAGCTCTGGTTCCTCCAATTCCTTTAGCGTAAGCTAAGGCTAACTTTTTAGCCAGGCCTGTAGCATCCTGATAAACAGCAATTAAACAGGGAACTCCTTTGCCCTGTACAAACGTTCTTCTTACTAAATTACCCGGACCCTTTGGAGCAATCATAAAAACATCTACGTATTCTGGAGGGACTATCTGATGAAAGTGAATATTAAAACCATGAGAAAAACACAGGGCTTTTCCTTCTTTTAAATAAGGAGCAATATCATTTTTATACATTTTTGCCTGGTACTCATCGGGAATAAGGATCTGCAGGATATCAGCCTCTTGAGCTATTTCCTTATTTTCTTTTACTTCAAAGCCTGCCTCCTTAGCCTTATTCCATCCTGCAGTTCCTTTAAGTTCTCCTATTTTTACCTTCAGGCCACTATCTCTTAAGTTTTGAGCTTGAGCATGCCCCTGATTTCCATAACCAAATACTCCAATAGTTTTTCCCTCAAGCGATGTAATATCCGCATCTTTTTCATAGTAAATCTTAGCCACTTTTACCTCCTAATTTTTTAGTAAATTGGAACCCCTTCTTTTTTAGTTAACTGTCTAAATTTTCTCATAAGAAGTCTGGTAATTTTGCCTGCCTTGCCTTCTCCAATAACTCTGCCATCAATTTTGGTTACAGGTATTATCTCAGCCGCTGTCCCTGAAAGAAAACACTCATCACTTGTATAAAGAGAAAAGGGAGTAAAAGACTCCTCTCGAACCCTTATTCTCTCCCTCTTAGCTAAACCAATAACTACATCTCTGGTTATCCCTTTAAGGATTTCTATCCAACTGGGAGGTGTTATTAGCTCTCCCCCTTTTACAATAAATATGTTATCTCCCGTGCACTCGGCTACATAACCATCTTGATTAAGCATAATGGCCTCAGAAGCTCCTTTTAAGTTTGCCTCTAATTTAGCTAAAATGTTGTTAAGGTAATTTAAAGACTTAATTTTAACATCTAAGGCCGAGGGGATATTTCTTCTGGTGGAAGCAATTACTACCTCTAAACCCTTTTCATAAAGCTCATCTGGATACAAAATTATCTTATCAGCAATAATAATAATCTGAGGATGGGGACATTTCCTGGGGTCAAGACCCAGATCTCCTTCCCCACGAGAGATAACTAAACGAATGTAAGCATTTTTAAGGTTGTTTTTCCTTAAAGTTTCTAAAACTTTTTCCTGAAGCTCTTGTTGAGAAAGAGGTATGTTTAAACTAATAGCCTTAGCTGAATTAAACAGCCTCTGTAAGTGCTCCTTTAATTTAAATACTTTCCCCTCGTAAGCTCTTATCCCTTCAAAGACACCATCTCCATAGAGAAACCCATGATCAAAAACTGAAATCTTAGCTTCCCTTTGAGGAAGATACTCCCCATTTAAATACACCCATTGTTCCATTTCTTGCTCCTCTGGTAAGATTATTCAGCCACAGATTTACGCTGATATTTTTCTTTTATTGAGACAGTTTAAGAACTCCTCTCCTTATCCTTTTAACTCTATCGCTCACCAAAATTTCAAACAACCTACTTTAATAAGCTTTTTGTATTTAAACCTATCTGTGTTCATCTGTGTGAATCCGCGGCTAATTACCTAAAACTTAGGCCTCATCTGAGGGAAAAGAATAACATCCCGTATAGAGGCAGAATCTGTAAGCAGCATAACCAACCTATCTATCCCTATTCCTAAACCTGCTGTAGGAGGCATCCCATATTCTAAGGCTTCTAAAAAATCCTCGTCCAAAAATTCTCTCTTTGAAGAACTTATCAATCTTTTCCTTTGTTCAATTGGATCATTTAACTCCGAATAAGCATTCCCTAACTCCTGCTTCCCCATAAATACCTCAAATCTCTCTACCAAAGAGGGATCATCCTTTTTCCTTTTTGCTAAAGGGGCTGTTTCCTCAGGGTAATCAAAAACAAAAGTAGGCTGAATTAACTTTGAAACAACCTTCTTATCTAAAAGGTGCTCTAAAAGCTGAGCCTTGGTTAATTCCTCTACTGGCAAACCCTCTTTAATGGAAACTTTTTTAACCTCCTCATCATCTTTAAAGTTTACCTCAATCCCTCCCACTTCTCTTAAAACTTCCTTAAAACTTACCCTTTCCCAGGGCGGAGAGAGATCTATATCCTTTCCCTGATAGGAAATCTTAAGAGTGCCTTTAACCTTTCTTGTCGCCTCACAGACAAGCTCTTGGGTAAGCTCCATCATTTCCTTGTAGGTATCATAAACAGAGTAAATTTCCAGCATAGTAAATTCAGGATTATGAAATCTATCTATCCCCTCATTCCGAAAATTTTTATTAAGCTCATAAACTTTTTCCATGCCCCCTACTACCAATTTTTTTAGATAAAGCTCTGGTGCAATTCTCAGGTAAAAATTTTTCCCAAGAGCATTGTGGTAGGTTTTAAAAGGTCTGGCTGTTGCTCCTCCAGGAACTATCTGCATTAGGGGAGTTTCTACCTCTAAGAAACCCCTTCTATCTAAGAAATCCCTTATAGCTTGAATTATAGTTTTTCTCTTTAAAAATATTTCTCTCACATTTGGATTAACCAGCAGATCAAGCCAGCGTTTTCGATAGCGGATCTCTATGTCCTGAAGGCCATGCCATTTTTCGGGGAGAGGATGTAAAGATTTAGATAAAAGTAAAATGTTATAGATGTCAATGGTTAACTCTCCAGTGTGAGTTTTAAATACTTCTCCCTCTATCCCTACAATATCTCCTACATCTATTTTTGATAGCAAAGGGTATTTTTCTCTTAGGGTATCAGATCGAGCGTATAGCTGTATTTTACCAGTGGCATCTTTTAAGTCAAAAAAAGTGGCTTTCCCATGACCTCTTTGTGCAATAATTCTTCCTCCCAATGTTACTTTGCTTCCAGTCTTCTCTCCCGCCTTTATATCCCCAAAGTTATTTCTTATACCCTGAACATGGTCTTTTGGGCAAAACCTTGTCCAGTAAGGATTTTCTACCTTATCTATCCACCCTGCAAGTTTATCTTTTCTTTCCTCTATTAGCTTTTCTTCAGGTGATCCCATTAAACTAACCTTTTTTAACCTATTCTACACAAACCCTTTACAATGTCAATATCTCCGTTGAGAGTTTGGAAAAAGTTTTAGGCTGCTCTTTGCTCGGTGCTTTCCAGCTCCTGCTGCTAAGTTCTACTTATATCTTTTCAAGGATTTGAACTCATGAACTCGCCTTGATCGCCGCTTACTTTTTGGAAAATACCTTGCCGAGAAGCAAAAAGAGGGCTTCTCCAGAGCTTCCAACGCTATCATTGACAATTTCTTATTCTATTCTATAATTAAAGCGATTTATAAAAATGTAAGCAATAGGTAAGTTTTACTAAAAAAGTGAGGTCCAAAGTAGGAGCGTTCAATTGAACGCTCCTACTTTGGACCTCACTTTTTTAGTAAAACTTACCTATTGCTTACATTT
>JAGHCO010000002.1 GCA_021160405.1 Candidatus Aerophobota bacterium | reverse complement strand
GTCAAGAATTATGTCCCTTTTTACCTGAAGGAGAATTAAAACCGGAGGAGGAAAGGGTGAGCATACTGGCTTCCAATGCTAACATTCCCATTGAGATTCAAATGAAAGCTTTTGCTCAGGCTGCTGCTTGTGGACAGGGAAGCCCTCACATCGTCCAAATCAGCTATAACTGTTCAATGACCACAGGTAATCATCCAAAGAGGACGGCTTTTCTTGAAGGAGTTAGGAGGAGTTCAGTTTCTCGTCCAGTAGCTGTGGGAGCAGCCAGGGCTCGAAGAACTCTTGAGGAATTTGTGGAGGATTTTGGAGCTGAACTGGTATTTGCCTCTTTGGATCATTTTACCAGTCCTCCTTTTAATATGGAGCTTTACTCCAGTCCTCAGGGAAACGGCGGTCTGGATAAAGCTATAGCTAAGGCTAGAATTGAGGAAGCTATTGAAGTAATGAGACCTGTATATGGAAAAGAGGTGGATATAGATAAGGATTTACTTCAAAGCTATATAAATTATCTGTGTAGTGATGCCGTAGGAGAGTATAGAAAGGATTTTCTAGGGGCAGTAAATTTAGCTAAACCAGCCTGGTCTATGATTGATACTGGAGAACTTCCTCCTGTGCTTAATTTTGCTTTATCTCGGGATCTTAGCTTTGGAGTGAGAAAAGAGTTAGACAATCAGGACACTATGATTGAAGCAGAAATTTCAGCTACAGGAGTAAGTGGAAAAGGGGGAGAATATCAAAAGTTAACTGGAGAAGAACTAAAAAATTATAAGGATAGGGTAGTCTTATTTGTTAAATTCATTGGAGCAGAGGGTATATCCTACGACATAGGTATGAAGCATGCAGCTAAAAGAGGTGAAAAACACGAACCAGATATAGAAAGATTGGAGACTGTTCAAAGAGGTCTGTATCAAGAATTGGGTGAGTATATCCCTTTTGCCCAACATGGAGGAACAGGAGCAGCCAGAGTGATAAAAGGTCTGGTGGGGAAAAACAATATTAACACCCAGTATTTAGTAGATGGAGCCAATTACTTTGCCGATTATTATGAAAAGAATAAAGAGGGGATAAGGAAAGGGGATAAAACAGCTTGTGGGAGAAATATTTATATAAATATGGTTATTCCCGAGGCTGAACGTGCTGTAAGTAAAATGAAAGAAGGGGGAAGCTTTGGTTTAGCTCCTCGTCTTTTAAAAGTGTTAAATGAGGGAGGTTAGCTACTCCTCAAAACTAATTTTTTCTTTTTGAAAAGAAGGGGAGGGGAGGGACTTTGAGGAAAGTAAGGAAGAATTTTCCGAAGGTTCCTCCTCATAAAAATCCAATAATTCTGAGTGAGCTTTAATTAAGGACCTTACTTTTATAAGAAAGAGCTTTTTTTGTTTAGACAGCCTAAAAATTTCTTCTCTTATTCTCTCAAGTTTTTTTTCTTCTTCCGAGATTATCTTTTTTGCCTTTATTTCTGCTTCCTTAACTATTAGCTCCGCTTTCTCTTGACTGCTCTTATTGATAAGCTGAGCACTTTTTTGAGCGGAGAGGAGAAGCTCTTCTAATTTTTTTTCCTTTTCTCGATAGCCTTCCACGACTTTTCTTAACTTATCCAATTCTTGAGATATATCTTTGTTGGTCTTAAGCAAATTCTCACACAAATCAGCTAAACTATATAAAAATTCGCTAACCTCTTTTCTATTGTAACCTCTTAAGGATATCTTAAATTTTTTTTCTCTTATTTGTGAAGGAGTGATCTTCAAAACTCAGACTCCATTTCCTTACCTATCTGATTGGCCCTTTCAGTAGATTTAATTACTGCTCGAGCTAAACAATCTTCTAACCCTTCCTCTTTTAAAACTTTAAGTCCTTCAGCAGTTGTTCCTTTAGGAGAGGTAACTGCTGATAAAAGATCTTTTAAGTAAAGATCGCTCTCTTTGGCTAATTTAGCAGCCCCTAAGGTAGTTTGAACTGCCAAATTATAAGCTATCTCTCGACTAAGCCCAACTTTTATTCCTCCTTTAATTAAACCTTCAATTACTGCGTAAATATAAGCAGGACCACTCCCGCTTAATCCTGTTACTGCATTTTGATTATCTTCGGGTAATTCTTCCACCTCTCCCACTGCGTTTAGGATCTGTCTGATTACTTTAATTTTATCTTCTTTTACTCCCGGACCAGGAGAAAAAATACACATTCCTTCTCCCACTGAAATTGGAATATTTGGCATAACTCTAACTACAGGAATGTCTTTACCCAGCATCTTAGTTAAACAAGAAATGCTAACACCAGCAGCAATGGATACAATTAACTGGGAAGAACTAACTTCTCCTTTTAGCTCTTTTAATACTAATTTTATATCTACAGGTTTAACCGCTAAAATTATTATATCTACATTCCTGGATATCTCTTTTACACTTGTAGTTACTTTAACGCCTTTCTTTGCTAAAGAGTGAAGTTTCTCTTTAACTTTATCACAAACCCAAATATTTTGTAAGGGCAGAAGTTTTTTATCTATTATGGACCCTATTAAAAACCCTCCCATTTTACCAGCGCCTATGAAACC
>JAGHCO010000233.1 GCA_021160405.1 Candidatus Aerophobota bacterium | reverse complement strand
GAGAAATTAAGAGCGCTCTTAATCATTTTTACCCTTTCCTTAGCGGTAAATAAAAATTTTTGAAAAGAGTTATCATTTACAGCTATAATTACTTTATCAAAAAGGGACAAACTTCGCTTAATAATATCTATGTGTCCATTGGTTATGGGATCAAAACTCCCCGGGTAAATGGCAATTTTAGGCATAATTAAAGTAGTCTTGTAGAATCTTTTTGTGATCAAAAGCTAAATTTGAAGGTAAACTATCCTTAGGGAAAACAGCTAATTCTTTTGCATCATCTCCTGGGGCTAAATTCCCTTCTGCTTTAGCTAAAAAGACAGTGGTAATGGTATGCATTCGAGGGTCCCTATCAGGATCAGAATAAGTGTGGAATTGCTTTAAGTTTACTATCTTTAGGTTTGTTTCCTCTTTTACCTCTCTTTTAATAGCTTCTTCTAATGTCTCCCCATAGTTAACAAAACCTCCGGGAAGAGCCCATCCATAAGGAGGGTTTTTTCTTTTTACTAAAATTACTCCCTCTTCCTTTTCAATTACACCATCCACAGTAGGGATAGGGTTTCGGTAAGTCTTATTAAAATCTGAAATAATTCTTTGATGAGAAGGAAAAACAATGGGAGGCATCTGGCTAAGAGTAAAAAATTTAAACTCTTTTACCTCTTCTCCTAAACTGTACTTATCAGATAAGGTGAGGAATTGATACCCTATTACAATAACTTTACCATAAATTTTGCTCTCATCACTGTATACCCCTATTAATCCCTGAATTTTTCCTTTTATACCTATCTCTTCTTTAACCTCTCTTATTAAAGCATCCTGGGGATTCTCATCTATCTCTATAAAACCTCCTGGAAGAGCCCATTTCCCCTTCCCGGGCTCAATCGCTCTTTTTATCAACCCAATCACCTTTTCATCCTTTTTAGTAACTACTCCTACTACTACTGGTAGAGGATTTTGATAGTAAATCTTACCACAGTTAAGACAAACTGCCCTTTCTCTTCCCTCTATTGATCTATAACTTAGCTTTCCTCCGCATTTAGTACAGTATTTCATTATCATTCTTCTTAAACTATTTTCCCTTTACTTTGAATCTCAAACTCTTTTTTATTTTTCTCTCGATGATTTTTTATCACCTGGCTTAACTTCACTACAGAAGAGTCATAACCTCCAGCTTCCATTTTTTCAAATTCTGGTCGGGTAAGCTCGTCAATTTGGTTAGAGTATCTGTCAAGAAAATGAGCAATTTCTCCCTGAATTATAGTTTCAGCTCCCTTGTGAGTAGGATAAGCTTTGTATTTCTTAACTACTTCCCTTAAGTATTGAGGTCTATCAATTATAGTACAGGGTGTTAACCAGTTATCGTTATTGAGTTGATGTTTTCTTATAGACAAAAAGAAGGGAGAATTTATAGCTTCCCTCAGTCCTTGACCCTTTTCCCATAGCTTGTAGATATTGTCAACAGCAAAATGGATAAAAACACAGGGTTCTATATCTCCCTGAGCGTTAATGTGAAAATACTTTCTCCCCCCAGCTATACACCCCCCTACCCAGGGACCATCATTCCAAAAATCTCCTATAAAGACAGGTTTAGTAGATCGCCATTCCCATATCTTTTCACGAAGATGGTTTCTCTGTTGAGGCGTTGGCATAAAATCAACTGCTGGTTTTCTTCCAATGGGAATATAAATGAAGTACCAGCCAAAAGAGCAGTTTTTATCAATAAGATCATCTATAAATTCATCACTTGAAACCACATCAGCATTTTGTTTGGTTACAGTAATAGAAAAACCTTGCAGCACTCCTGCTTTGTAAAGATTCTTCCTTGCTTTATTTATCTTTTCCCAGATCCCTTTACCTCTTCTTTCCTCGGTTTCCTTTTTAAACCCTTCCTGGCTAATAGCAGGAGCTATATTCCCCAGTTTGGCTACTCTCTCTACTGTCTTTTCATCCAGGAGTGTTCCGTTAGTATAAACCTGAAAGTACATATCGTTATGTTCCTCAGCTATATCTAATAAAGTCTTGCCTGTTTTTTTATCTCTATAGTAAAAGGGCTCCCCTCCAGAGATAGTTAACCAGCGAATTCCTAACTCATTAGCTTCTCTTAAAATTCTACTAAAAGCAGGATAGGGTAAGCCCTCTCCTCTTTTATACTCATAAGCGTAGCACCCGGTGCAGTGAAGATTGCAGGCGTAAGTTGGGGAAACAACAAAGAACCATGGAGCCTTAAATCCTTCCTCCTCCAGTTTCTCTCTCTTTTTTGCCTCAGTTACCCAGTCAACAAAGAAATTTTTAGCTAATCTTTCCCTCGCCACTTTTGAAAGCCTCTTTTGAAGAAGTAATGGAGCCAACTTCGTCATAGGATGTTTTTTACGAAAAGCTTTCCTCACATTCTCTATAGCTGGTCTATTAGGGCCGGCAAATCTATAAAGGTTCTCCAGAATGTCATCAAACTTCTGGTAGAATTCCTCTTCACTTTTTGTGTTAGCTAACCGAGATAGATAACGGTAAATTTGCCTCTCTACAACTTTCTTTTTTACTCTGATTAAAACTGGATCGGACATCTCCTTCCTCCTTTATGGGTTAAGATGGAATTTATATAGTTTGAACTATAGAGCTTTAGCCCCCTCCCAAAAAATCTCCCAGGCCAATAAATGATCCTTGAATAAAGAACCTTTCTCATTCTGAGAGATCCAGTACACAGTTAAACTATGAACAATTCCTACTAATATAACAGCTAATTTCTTGGAATTTAAGGGTTTGATTTCACCTCCCTTGATAGCTTGCTCAATTAAATCTTGAAGAATTTCCAAATAACGAGAATTTTTTGCAGCAACTTTTTTAAACAGTTCCTCTCCCATCCCTTTCTTAAACTGATTGGAAAAGATATGAATAATTTTAAAGAAGTTTCGGTTTTTTTCTAAAAAATTAAGATGAATTTCAGTAGCTAATCTTATTTTCTCTGCCGGTGATTTCCCCTTTTTAATTCCTCTTTCTATTTTTTTTAGGAGAATATCCAGTTTTCTCTCAATTACCGAGAGAAAAAGACCCCTTTTATTTTCGAAATGTAGATAGATAGTTCCCTTTCCTAAATCTGCCTTTTGAGCAATTTCCTCCACAGTGGTAAGATAAAATCCTTTTTCTGCAAAGATGCTCTCCGCTGCTTCCAAAATTTTGGTCCCATGATTTGTTTGTTTTAGTCTCCTTTTAGTTTGAGCTTGAATCATTTTACTCTTCTTTCCTGAAATTTTTTAAAATAAGTATGGCTGACCATTCAGTCATTTTACCATTCATCTAATTTTTGTCAAGAGAAATTAACCACTGATGTGTAAAAAAGGGGACAGGCTACTTTTTTTACAGCCCCCTTTTTTAATTACAATTCTATAGACTTTTAATTTTGAGTCAGACAAAAAAGTAGCCTGTCCCCTTTTTTCTAATACAGCTTTACTTTTAAGGCAGAGACACCTATATCTAAATCAAGATCGAGTTGTTTTTTAGCTGTTGAGAAATTTTTACTGATATAGGTATTTCCCATTTTTTCAAAACCCAGATCACTAAGATTATTAGTAGTTAAGGCAGTATCAACTTTAATTTTTACTCCCATTGAATGAGGGATAAAGATCTTAATATTAGAAGCCCCTCCATTAATTTTAGCTTTAACAGAGGTAGATCTGCCAAATCTTATCTTATTGTTACTGGCTCCTGTATCCAGATCAAACTCAACTATTTTAAGAGAGGAAAAATCCAGATCATTGTTACTTGCTCCAGTATCAATTCTTAAGGAAAGAGGGATGGTTGTATTTAACTTTAAATCCCACTGGTGGAGTTTATCCCTATGAAAAAATGAAAGATCAATCCCTTTCCCTTTGTTTTCTCCAATTTCTAAGAATCCTTCCCCATTCATCTCTCTATATCTCATCCATGGATTTATTCCTGGCAGAACAGTAAAATTACCCCTCATTAGCTCTTTAATAGAATTTCCTCTTATCCTTAGTTCTCCTACTCCAAATTTGAGATTAATTGTAGCCTTTTCAATGTTAGGCAAGAGTGGTTGGCTAAGTTCTATACGCTGAGCCTTTCTT
>JAGHCO010000093.1 GCA_021160405.1 Candidatus Aerophobota bacterium | reverse complement strand
TTTCAATCCCTCATAGGTAGGCTACGAACAAGGCTAAGGCTAAGCCTAACTTTATCCCTATTGACGTTTCAATCCCTCATAGGTAGGCTACGAACCGCACTATCCTTCTCAGGTGAGCATAAAGCTCCCTGGTTTCAATCCCTCATAGGTAGGCTACGAACCAATTTTTCCCCTTTATTTATAGGAATTCAGCAATTTCCCACATAAATTTTCAATGATCAAAATGACATTTGTAATCTTACCATTTTAGAGACAAAAGTCAATACCCGCACTCTTTACAAAATATCCGTCTATCCCCCAAGGAATTTACATTATCTCACTTGGACTACTTTTTCCTATATTTATAATATCTGCTCATCAACTGCTTTCTCTTTCCCCATTGTTTCTCTATCAAAAAACTTCTTTGTTCGCAGCTTATAAAAAATTATTGAATCCTGTTCCACTTTTATAATTCTCTTTAACTCCATCTTTAACTTGGTAAGCTTTGCTTTAGTTATCTCTCCCTCCAACACAGAGTTCTGCATCCAATTAAGGTACTTTCTCCCTATCTTTAATACCTTGTTTACTCGCTCTTCGTTAATATCATAAACCATAATGAGATACATCTTTTTTACCAGTGTGCTACGAAAGGCTCATAAGTTTTCTCACCCATAAAGTGTTTTTCCAGTTTGTAAAGCTCTAATCTCATTAATCTCCTATAGGATACCTGTTTTTTAATGGAGGAATGTTTAATAACTGTCCTTAGCCTTTTTTCAAATGCTTCTACGAAAGTCGTTCTCCCTTTTTCATTAAGAGATATTCCTCCAAGAGCTTTTATAAAGTGCGTTGTCTTGATAATTCCTTTGTTAACAAGATAAAAGATAACTCTATCGGCTATTATAGGTTTAAAAACTTCGGCAACATCAAGATTTAGTGTAAACCTTCGAAAATTTGTAGTGTGCAGAAATCCTATTCGAGGGTCAAGGTGGGTTTTGTATATCTCAGTTAAGATTGCTACATACACAAGGCTGTTGCCAAAGCTTATTAGAGCATTTAATCTGTTTTTAGGAGGACGCCTGCTTCTTTCTTCAAATTTAAACTTATCATTGCTGATAATCTCACTAAAAGATTTATAGTATAAATCGCGAATGTTTCCCTCAATAGCCATTAAAGTATCGGTAGTTTTTTGATTTGGGATTTGCTCTTCAAGATTTTCTATTCGCTCGATGATTAAGGCAAGGTCTATGTCTCTGTTCTGATAGTAAGATAAAACTTTTTTAATATTTACCACTGCTCCTTTAATAAATCTTTTGGCAAGGTCTATCCTTTTTCCCTCATCAAGGTAATGCTCGCACTGTTTAAGAGTCATATATCCTGAATTATAATGTTCCCGAGGGTAAAAAGAGCCTGAGTAATATCCGTAATAGTTAAAAAAGTGCAAGATTATCTCCTGCTGGCTTAAAAAATCAAGCAGTTTCTTGTTTATAGTGATCTCTCCAAATATCATAATCTCACCAGTATTTTCTACAGGCACATATTTTTTACCTCCCTTTTCTTTCTCAAAATAAATGGTGTTTTGCTTCCTTTTCAGCTCACCATTGGAAAATATGTAGATAGTCCTTTTCATTTAAATTTTTATTTTGCCCTTTTTAATAAAATGTTGCATCATTCGGTCAATTAATTTTTTGCCAGCAGGGCTAACCCAGAATTTCTTAATAAAAAATATTCCCGCATCCTTTATTATTTCCCTTTCCTCAGTTTCAATTACTCCCAACCACTTAAGATAATCTAAGAGTATACTTTCTACCTTCATAGCTAAATCATCCATAAGGCCTTGCTGAGATTCAATCATCTTTATTTTAGAAGCATAAAGCTTATACACCAGTTGTTTGGGAGTTGTCTTTTCATTTACCTTAAGATGAGATAAGTGGTAAAGAGAAGTTTCAAAATGTTCTTGATACATATCGCAGTAATAGTCCAAAAAATCATTTGCCTGTAGGTCTTTCCAATCTACATCTTCGACCCAGATGCGGAAAAGCTCAAAAAGTTTTCCTCCGTAAGATTTTTGACTAAATTTCTTCACCCAAGTTTTATTTACATTTATCCTTCCCCTCCTATCCAGATATATAAATCTTCCTGCCCGGCAGATTTTGTCTATAAAGTTTATATAATGCTTATGAGGTTCCTCGCCTCTTTCTTCCTCTTCACCTAAAAATATAAAGCTATCTTTATATTTGAAATTTTGCTCTATTATTTTAAGGTGCTTAAAGGGAATCCACCTATTCTTTGGAGTAACTTTTACTCTATTATGTTCAAAATAGGCGATGAAAGCTTCTACATCTTTAACAAAAGGGGTATCCTTAGAAGTAATGTTATTCAACCTGGATTTAATTTCTGGCCTGGGAATAATAGGAGTTATCCTTACTTTAATAGAAAAATCTTTTCGAGGATTACCTAATTTTTTCCTCTCCTCCAGAATCACCTGCCAGGGACTTTTACCATTTAGCTCTATCTGAGGATGAGAAAGCCATTTATTTCTATATTTCTCTATTTCCCTTTCTAAATCATCTTGACTGGAGAACTTCTCCGGATCAATCTCTGAGCTTATATAATGCATAAGGTCTTTAGTGAGTTCCCTCTCTTTAGGACCAACCTCTTCTTCTTTTTGCTTGGGAGATTTTCCTCCAAATTCATCCCGCGGAGAAAGATTCCAAAATGAGGAAAAGAGTTTCTGAAATTCTACAAATTCCTCAGTAGTGGAAAAGTTAATTTTTTCTGTTAACTCTTTAAGAATCTGTAAAGGATCAGTAGTTTCATTTATCTTTTTTCTCAACTGTTTAATGGTAATTGCTTTCTTACCTAAGTACTTCTTTAACTTACTCCTTAGCTTTTTCTCCACCACTTCAAGGTTATCTTCTGTCTTTTCCTCCTTTTTCACCTGGTATAAAGTTTTCTCCAGCACTAAAGGGTTAAAGCTTTTCTTGTCCTCTGGTGACATTTGCTCCCATTCCCTTTTTACCTGGTAAGAGACATCTTTTGGGAGAAATAAACTAATATGCAATAAAGCATAGTCTTTCTCGTAAGGAACAATTCTGGCAATAATGAAATCTCCCTCTTCCATGTAGTAGGTAGCTCTATTCTCTCTTATTTTGTAAATCTTATCAGATGGTAGATCCTTAGCTATAAAGTAAGAGCCAAGACTAACTCTTAGCACTTCAAATGCACTGTATATATGGAACCTAAATTTAGAATATATCTTTTTATCTTTTTTGTTAAGGCTTGATAACTTTTTGGATAGAAATACTTCAAGGGGAGTTGTCCCATAGTGACTGGAGGAATAAGAAAAGAGGAAATAATTTATAAAACGAAGATTAGCAGATTCTCTTTCCTCTGAAGTTGTATAGTAAATCTCTGGTTTGGAGGTGAGGAATTTCTCCATTTCTATCTCCATTTCCTCTCTTAAGTAAGGGTCTCGCTCACAAAACTCTAAGATTCTTGCAGAGTATTCACTAACTCTTGTAGCAGGTTTCATATCTCTCATATAAATATCATCGTAATACATTTATGGCTCTCCTTGCTGAGTAAGTTCCCCTATACCCAACAAAATTCTTTGTAGGCACAGTTTGAGCAGTATTTATTTTTTACAGGCTCGGGGGGATTATCCTGGTTAATTATTTCTTTTATATGGTGAAAAGTTTGCTTTAATTCATCTTCAATATCTGGAGTAAGCTCCACAGATATTTTCTTTTTCTCCTTGGGAATAAGAAGTTCCCCTTTAACGTTGATTCCCCTTTGCTTTAATCTGTAAAGATAAAAGGAAAGCTGCATTGTAGCCGACCTTTGTCCCTTAGAAGATTTTTTTACCTCTCCTACTACAGTAGTACCTTTGTTTCCTGTTTTTACCAGATCAATCTTTATATTTTCAAAAACAATTTCTTTTCTCTCTCTTTTATATGCCTCTCCAGCAATGAGTTTTCCTATCTCAATATAAACGTTATCTGGCTCAGGTCCAAACTCATGTGCTACAAGCCACGCTTTACGTGGACAGATATAAAAGGCATTGATAAGGGAACCAGTAATCTTCTCACTCATAAGAAAGATATCTCTATTTCTTTTCTATTTCTTTTCATTCCGTTTTTTATCTTTTCTTGTAAGATTATCCCCACTCTGCACAAATTTTGCTAAATTAAAGATATTTTACTTCTCAGAAATTATGCATTTGTAACTTTCAATAATTGTTTTACTATTTTAGGATGCAATATTTTTCCTGAGTGATGTGGTATC
>JAGHCO010000242.1 GCA_021160405.1 Candidatus Aerophobota bacterium | reverse complement strand
TGCCAGATCTTGGAACATCAGGCTCTTTAAGATAGGGGTAAATATATACTCACACGTAGGAACAGCTATAAATAGCTTAATGATCTTTTTAAAGTGGCGATTTTTCTTGTGCCAGCCTTAAAGTATAGCTTGTTCTTTTTCTTGTAGGCCTCATCTTGTGATGAGCTGTTTTCAAAGATGTCTCTTGTTCGATCTTTTAAAATGAGGATATTTGTGAGAAGATCTTCCTTGCAGGATAAGATAATCTCATCCATTACCTTCTTATCCTTCTCGGTATATCTTTTAGGATGCTTCAAGAAAATCCTTCTATAAGACCATACTCTTTTAGCAAGCTCAGGGGATCCTGTATAGTTTAGATAGCGGGAGTATCCCTTCATGGCCTTATCCAGATGGCGATTTACAGCTTCCCAGATGTTAAAGTAATCATACTGGATCTTTGCGTCAGGATAAACTTTATGTATAACTGGTGGAAAAGATTTCCACTTATCTACGATGAAGCAGGTAACCTCTTCTATTCCTAATTCTTTAAGGGTGATAAGGTATTTTGCTACCTCTTCTTCACTTTGACTTAAAAGAGCACCAATATATAAGATATACCCCTTTATTCTATCTGAGGTTATAAGGTGCTTATGGGTAGATCTCTCAGGATCAAGATCATCAAGACAAAGCACTTTTGAGAGTTTTAGTTTTTCTATAAGATTCTTGAAATTTAGCTTATCAGCTTCTTTATGTTTCCAGCGGTCAAGAGTGGGCCGGGGACCAGTAACGTTGAAAGAGCGGACAAAACGCTCTTTTATTTTCTCTGCAGGGATATTATCTAAAATATTGCTGGCTATTGCTTCTTTAATGAGCCGAGCAGTTGCTTTCTGATATTTGCTGATACCTTTTATAGGTAAAGGAAAGAAGGCTCTTTCGCACCAGGAATTTAAACACTTAGCGTAGACTATTTGAACTTTAAGTCAAACTGGGCCATCTATATTAATTTCTTTAACAATTTTCCAGTGCTCCTTTACTTTCTTAAAACGCTGTTTTGTCTTGCAAAATGGACAAATACAGAATTTTGGAATTCGAGGTTTAATAATTTTAATCCTGGGCTTAACTGAATCTTTTGACATCTGGTAGTTTCCTCCTTTTTAGAGGAAATCTACCATCTATTTTCAAAGAGCAGAAGATATAATAGAATCTTACATTATTCTATAGCTTTGCAACAAACTTGAGCAAGACCCTACTAAAGACCACATAGAAAGATGATGAATTCCTTTGAGAGAGTTAAAGCTGTCTTGGATGGCAAGATCCCAGATAGAGTGCCTGTGGAGTTAATTAATTTTATTTGTGCCTGTCGGATAGCAGGGTACTCAATTAAAGAATGCTTTACAGATGGGAAGAAACTCGCTGAATCCCAGATTATGGCTCAAGAGAAGTTTGGTCATGATATGATTCATCTTCAAAATGGAGTTGTTGGTATAGCCCAGAGTTTAGGTGCAGAGGTAAAATTCTTCGACAATAAATGTCCAGAATTAGCAGAACCTATTATCAAGAATGTAAGTGAATTTCGTAAGCTTAAATTTCCAGACTTTCATAAATCTGGCACTCTACTCGCTGAATTGATTAAAGCTGCTCAGATAATATCTTCTAAACTTGGCAACAAGGTCTTCTTACGATTTGATGCTGAAATTGGTCCTTTTTCGGTTGCTGCGCAAATAATGGGCCTGGAAAATTTTCTAATGCAGCTCACAGATCCGAGAAATTGGGGAGAAGCAAAACAAATGCTTAGTTTCTGTTCAGAGATAAATATCCGATTGGCCAAAGCTTTAAAATCTGTTGGAGCTCATATATCTGGATTTGGAAATAGCTTTGTTGGACCCGATGTTTGTTCACCATCCTATTATAGCCATTTTGGTTACCCTTATCATAGATATATTATTAACCAACTCAAGAAGCAAAAAATCGAGATGGTCATTCACATGTGTGGTAATGCTACTCCTATAATGAACTTCCTTGTTGATACAGGAGTAAAAGCTATTGAACTGGACCACAAAATTAACCCAGAGGAGTGTCGGAAAATAACTGGAGGTAGAGCTACCATCATAGGTAATATTAATCCAACCCTTATATGTCAAGGTACCCCCGAGCAAGTAATGGATGAAGCTATGAAATCTATTACAGCTTTGGGGAGAAGAGGGTATTTTATATTGGGTCCAGGTTGTGACCTACCTTATGAGACTCCAGATGAGAGCGTGTATGCTTTGATCGAGGCTGCTAAATGATATGGAAGGTATCCTTTTAAGGATAAATAGGCATTGGTTTTTTCTACGATCTGTGAATTTTCTGAATTTTGACCTTCGGAAATCAATTTTCTTTACCTCACCTATCTGACCTAAGATAGTTATTCGGACTCTGGTTCCCTGACATAATATAAAGGGTGCTAGCCCATGTTTGCCACCTGATTGTGGAAACCGTATGAATAAAGGATAAAATTTTTTCATTTGGTACTATAAGCTGCCAAAAGCCACTTCAGTTCTTTATTTTATGGATTAAGATCCTTTATCTTGAGAGCAGACAAAACTTTTCTTGCATCCCTTCCTCCTCGGGATACAATTCTGTAGGCCTCTTTTTTAATGTTAAGACAAGCTATACCTATTGTCTCTGTTGCCTCAATGGCATCTAGGGGATAAGTTCTTGTGAGTGCATCGATTTTTGGACCATTGGTTAAGAGACCTCTGAAAAAGTCAAATTAATTCGGTCAAAATGATAAAATTTTTCTTCATTCTTTTTCAGATTTATCCCTTCAAATTTGACAAAAATCCGCATCTGGTGTATATTTGAGGTAGTTCCATC
>JAGHCO010000260.1 GCA_021160405.1 Candidatus Aerophobota bacterium | reverse complement strand
TCTTATCACTGTAGGTTTATAGGGTGGGTGTATTCCTTTTTTCATTTAATTTACTCCTTAAATATGGATGAATTCTTTTCCAGATGAGAAACGATATCCAAGAATTGTTTATTGTTCTTAGTTTTTCTCATCACTTCAATTACTGCTTCTATAGGTTCTTTAAGATTTTGTCGATTTAAATAGTCTCGCAAACTCCAAATTATTTTTAATTCTTTCTTAGTTAAAAGAAGCTCTTCTTTTCTGGTTCCCGACCTGTTAATATCTATAGCTGGAAAGATTCTTCTCTCTGCTAACTCCCTGGTAAGCCGAAGTTCCATATTTCCTGTTCCTTTAAACTCTTCAAATATCACTTCATCCATTTTACTCCCTGTTTCTACCAAAGCTGTAGCTAATATAGTTAAACTTCCTCCCTCTTCCACTTTTCTGGCTGCTCCGAAGAATCTTTTTGGATGATGCAAAGTATTGGCATCTATTCCTCCTGAGAGGACTTTGCCACTGGTAGGCATTAAGAGATTGTAGGCTCTGGCTAATCTGGTAATACTATCCAGAAGAATAACCACATCTTTTCTCTGTTCCACTAATCTTTTAGCTTTTTCGATAACCAATTCTGCTACTTTAATTTGATTTTTAGCTGGTTCATCAAAAGTGGAAAAAGCTACTTCTCCCTTAACTGATCTCTGCATATCAGTAACTTCCTCAGGGCGTTCATCAATTAACAGTACTATAAGCTCAATTTCGGGATAATTTTCTGTGATAGCATTGGCAATTTTCTGCAGAAGAATTGTTTTCCCTGTTTTTGGGGGGGCTACAATTAATCCTCTTTGTCCTTTTCCTATAGGGCATATAAGATCAATTAACCTGGGAGAGATATCACCAGAGGAATTTTCCAGAATGATTCTTTCATAGGGATAAAGAGGGGTAAGATTTTCGAAGAGAGTTCTGTTTCTTGCTTTTTCTGGTTCCTCTCCATTTACTAATTCTACTTTCAATAGAGCAAAGTAATTCTCATTTTCTTTAGGAGGTCTTATCTGCCCACTCACCGTATCTCCTCCTCTTAAGTCAAAGCGTTTAATCTGAGATGGGGAAACGTATATGTCATCAGATCCGGATAGATAATTTGACCTTAAGAATCCATATCCCTCAGCTAAGATGTCCAACACTCCAGATCCATAAGCAATTTGTTCACGATCAATTTCATCTTGAATAATTTTAAAAATGAGGTCTTGCTTTTTCAAATGTTTGTAGTCGGTAATCCCTCTCTTAGCTGCTTCCCTATGCAACTCAGTGATATTTTTCTTTTGAAGCTCAGCAACATCCATTTTTTAAACTCCTTATAGCCTGAGGTATATTTTCCAATATATCTCCGGCAATTAAACTTAATTGTCCTTTTTCTTTTACCACTAAATCTGCTGATAATCCATGCAAATAGACTCCTATTTTAGCTGCCATTAGGGGACCCATCCCCTGGACTAAAAATCCTCCAAGTATTCCTGAAAGAACATCCCCACTTCCCCCACTGGCCATCCCAGGATTTCCTGTAGAATTAACCCAACTGTTACCTTGCTCGTCAGTAATTACTGTTCGTGCTCCTTTTAAAATGGCAATTTTTCCTGTTTTTTCAGCTAAAATTTTAGATGAGAAAATTCTGTCTTTTTGCACCTCGGGTATGGAAATAGATAAAAGCCTACTCAACTCACCAGGATGAGGAGTAATAATAAGAGGAGCTGGATACTGAGCAATAAGTTTTGTATTTTCTGCTAAGGCAGTTATCCCATCAGCATCAAGAACCAGAGGAATTTTTAGAGAAACCATTATCTTTTTTACCAGTTCCTTAGTTTCTTCTTGAGTGGAAAGACCAGGCCCTAAAACCAGAGCCTTGCAGCGACGAGCAAACTGACATATTTTATCAAGAGCTTTTAAAGAGAGAGTCCCTTCCTCAGTTTCAGGAAGAGGCAGAGTCATAACCTCAGTTAATTTCATCTCTAAGATAGGGTTTAAACTGCAAGGAATCCCTAAAGTAACCAACCCCGCTCCCACCCTTAAAGCAGCAAGACTAGCTAAAGCTCCTGCTCCTGTCATTCCCCGTGATCCAGCTATCACTAAAAGATGCCCAAAACTCCCTTTATGAGAGGATGGCTTTCGAAAAAATAGATTGGGTGGAACATCTTCCCGGATAAAAAGATTAGATTTAATCTTTCCCTCATCCAGTAAATTATAGGGAATCCCAATATCTACTACTTTTATCTTCCCTGTGTAGTCCATCCCCGGATAAAGATACAGACCTCTTTTAGGATAGGCAAAAGTTACTGTCCATTTAGCTTTTACAGCTTCTCCGGGAACCTCTCCTGTATCAGCATCCACTCCACTGGGAATATCTACAGCTACCACGTTTCCCTCCAAAGAATTAATTAATTTAATTAATTCTTTAATTACTCCCCGGGGAGCTCCCTTTGCTCCCGTTCCCAAAAGAGCATCAACTATTACTCTCTTTTTTTCAAGTTCCTTTTTTAAAGAAAAAACATCACTTTCGGAAACTATTTCTCTAACGTCAATTCCAATATTTAAAGCAATCTTAAGATTAGTAGCTGCATCCCCCTTAAGTTTATCCTTTTGAGTAGCAAGAAATACTCTTACCCGACATCTTTTATTAAATAAGTGTCTGGCTGCTACCAAACCATCTCCCCCGTTGTTTCCTCTTCCACAAAATATATAAATTAATTTTCCTGACAAAGGAGAACATTTTTCCTCTATTAATTCTGCTACTTTTTCCCCTGCATTTTCCATCAAAACTAGTCCAGGAATACCTATCTTTTCTATAGCTAGACTATCTAACTCACGCATTTCATTACAGGTAAGAAGTTTCATTTGTTATCCTTTCTTAAATTAGTGTATAGTCAACAACTTTAGCTTCGGATAGAGTTTTTTGACTAAGGACTAACTGACCATTGGACTATCTTGACTATTTTGGGAATGCTTGATTAGGTTAGTGAATCTCCTAAAGCTATTGCTTGAGCTAAAGCAAGATTGCGAGTATGTGAAATACTCACCAGCATCTTTTTTATCCCTTTATTTTGGGACAATTTCAAAGTCTCCCTATGAAGAGTAACTAAAGGGGCACCTTTTTCTCCTGGAAGAACATCCACTTCCTGCCATCGAGGAGCTATTCCTAAGGATTTAAAAATAGCTTCCTTAGCAGCAAATCTTCCCGCTATAAAGGATAGTTTTCTCCTTCTCCTAATTCTTCGATACTCAATTTCTTCAATTTCTCTTGGAGTAAGAATTTTCTTTTCTAATAACTCATCCCACTTTTGCAGAGCTTTTTCTATTCTTTCTATTTCAATTAAATCTACCCCTATACCCTTAATCATTATTTATTGTTCAATTAATCTTATCATTTCCTGAACAGCTTCCCTTATTCCTACTAAACAAGCTCGGGCTATAATGGAGTGACCAATACTGAACTCTTCTATCTCCCTTATCAAGCAGACCTTTTCTACATTTTGATAATTTAATCCATGACCAGCATTTACCCCCATCCCCAGTTTCTTTGCTAAGATAGCTGCTCCAGCGATTTTTTCTATTTCTGTGGAAACTTCGAGAGGGTTCTTAGCCTCAGCATATAAACCAGTGTGAAGTTCAACGAAATCAGCTCCAAGTTTGTGAGCTTTTTTAACACTATCAGGTGTGGGATTAATGAAAAGGGAAACTAAAATTTTCCCCTCATGTAAAAGAGAAATGACCTCTTCTAATCTGCTGAGATTTGGTTTAGACAAATCCAGTCCTCCCTCAGTAGTAACTTCTTCCCTTTTCTCCGGAACCAGAGTAGCAAGCTCTGGATGTATCCTCAAAGCTATTTTAACTGCTCCTTCGCTAAGCCCCATTTCCAGGTCTAATTTTGTTTTTATAACTTCTCTCAATAATTCCAGGTCCCTTTCCTGTATGTGCCTTCTATCTTCTCTTAAGTGGACAGTAATCCCTTTAGCTCCTCCTAATTCTGCTAAAAGTGCAGCAGTAACTGGGTCGGGCTCCTTAGACCTTCGAGCCTCACGTAAAGTAGCTATATGATCAACGTTTACACTTAATCTGGGCATTTCATCTCCTTTTAAAAGGTTACTTTTTTAACCTTTGTATAGCTTCTTTTATTTTCTCTTCCTCTACAGTTAAAGCAATTCTTATATATCCCTCTCCTGAAGGACCAAATCCTACTCCGGGAGTAACCACTATCCCATATTTTATTAAAAGTTCTAAAGTGAATTTTAAGGAAGATTTTTTCTCGGGAACCTTTACCCAAACGTAAAAGGTAGCTTGAGGAGGATTAACTTTCCATCCCAATTTTCTAAGACCATCTACCAGAATATCTCTTCTTCTTTGGTAAATTTTCTTAATTTCCCGAGTAGCTTTACCATCCATTTGTAAAGCTTCTATTCCTGCTTCTTGAATAGCTTGGAAAACGCCAGAATCTACATTGGTTTTTACCTCTCTTAAAATTTGAATAATTTTTGTATTACCTACAGCGAATCCTATTCTCCAACCAGTCATATTAAAACTCTTGGATAAAGAGTGAAATTCTATCCCTACTTCTTTTCCCTCTTTTATCTGGAGTAAGCTGGGAGGTTGGTATCCATCAAAGGATATCTCAGAGTAAGCTAAATCATGGCAGATTATTAAGTTAAATTTTTGAGCAAAATCTATCACTTGATGAAAGAATTCTACAGTAGCCGTAGCTGCCGTGGGATTGTTGGGATAATTTATCCAGATAATCTTTGAGGACCGGGCTATGTGCTCAGGGATAGTATCCAAAACCGGCAAGAATCCATTTTCTTCTCGCAGGGGAAGATAAAAGGGCTTTCCTCCAGCAAAGATTACCCCGGCTTTATAAACTGGATAAGCAGGATCGGGAATAAGAGCTATATCCCCTGGATTTAACAGACCCAAACAGATATGAGCTATTCCTTCTTTACTCCCAATTAAAGTGATAACTTCTCTTTGAGGATCCAGAGTTACTCCAAACCTTCTTTGGTACCATTTACTTACCGCTTCTCGAAAGGAGATGAGGCCCTCATAAGAGGGATAACGGTGATTTTTAGGATTCTGACAAGCTTTAATTATCCTATTAACAATGGGCAAGGGGGTAGGTAAATCAGGATCTCCCACTCCAAAATCAATAAGGTCCCACCCTTTTTCTTTTAACTTTTCTTTTTCCCTATTCAGCTGAGTAAAAAGATAGGGAGGCAGTTGAGATAATCTTTTGGTTTTTTCTATATTAATACTCATTTTATTCCTAAAACATCTTGAAGGTCATAAAGTCCGGCTTTCTTTTGAGCAATAAACTTTGCTGATAGAATAGCTCCCCGAGCAAATATCTTGCGAGATTCAGCTCTATGAGTTATCTCTAATCTTTCTCCTTCTCCAGCAAAAAGTACAGTATGATCCCCTACAATGCTTCCTCCTCTCACTGCATGAATACCAATTTCTTCTTTCCTCCTTTTCCCTGTTATCCCTTGTCTTCCAAATACTCCTACTTGATCTAATTTCTTCCCCTCTGTTTGAGCTAATATCTGAGCAATCCTCTTGGCCGTGCCGCTGGGAGCATCTTTCTTTCTTCGATGGTGAGCTTCAATAACTTCCTTGTCGAACTCTTTACCCAGGGTTTTTGCTGTTATCTGGACTAACTTAAATAAAAGATTAATTCCAATACTCATATTAGGGGAAAGAAGAATAGGAATGCTGGAGGAAGCTTCTCTTATTTGATTTAACTCAGCTGCCTGAAACCCAGTAGTGCCAATAACCATAGGAACTTTCTTGCGCTTAGCTACTTTTAAGTGTTCCAGAGTAGCTGGTGGATTAGTAAATTCTATAATTACTGCTTCTTCTCGTACTACTTCTTCTAAATTAGAGCTTACTGTAACTCCTTCAATTAATTTTTTACCCAACTCTGGATGATAGGGAGATTCTATAGCTCCTATCAATTTCATAGTTGTGTCCCCTCGGACCTCAAAAACTATCTGTTGTCCCATTCTACCTCGAGCACCACAAACAATTACTTTAATCATTGGCAAAAATAGTTAGCTTTTCCTTGCTACTTGGTAAACTCTATTAGATGCTTGCTATCTAATGGGGTAAATCCTTCCTCAAGAAAAGCAGATTTGGTAATAGGTAAGTTTTTCTAAAAAGTAAGGCTGTAGAACTTTGGGTATCCCCTATGGTAAACCTTTTTTGGCGAAAAAGTTAGTTAAATTGACAATTTCTCAACCAACTAAGAACTACTGACAAACTCGTTTTACCACTTATCAACTTCCTTTCCTCCCCTCCCCTTGTGCAAGGAGGATTAAGGTGGGGAATCCCTTAAAAATCCCAAAACTAAACTATTACCAGATTTGTAAGGTTTTTTAATCTCCTGGGAGGAAAATGGTGGAGGCGGAGGGAATCGAACCCTCGTCCATGGATAACAATACCAGAACCTCTACACACTTAGTTTACTTTTTAAAGTTCGCTTGTTACTTCTCCAGTAAACGGGATAAGTAGCAAGCTATCAGGAGTAGCATTTCACTTTCCCCTCCTCCTGCTCAGGAGAAAGCTATCTCTACTTTTCTGACACCTTGGCTATTTCTGTAGAGAAAAGAATTAGCTAGGTGTAGCTGCTTTTAAGCAGCTAAAGCCAATTCAGTGTTGGCGCTTAGTTTTTTCTCGGATGGATTTACAAGGGATCCGAGCTCCTTGGTGTGCTATTCTGCTATTCTTATCCCTGTCGAAGCCTAATCGCCCCCTTTTTAAGTAACTAATTGCAGAACACCAAACAAAAAGTTTTCAAAGTCCATTTTTCAAATTCCGATACTTTAAAATACGCCTGCTCTCTCGCTCTACTATCCTTCTCTTTATCTTTTCTCTTTTATCGTAAAGTTTTTTTCCTTTAGCCAACCCTATTTCCACTTTTACCTTGTTTTTCTTAAAGTATATACATAATGGGATTAATGTCAACCCCCTTTGAGTTAATATCCCAGCTAACCTACGAATTTGGGATTTGTGAAGTAAGAGTTTCCTTTCCCTTTTAGGATTGTAATCAAAAGAAGTCGCTGAATAAGGTGCTATATGAAGATTATAAAGAAAAACCTCTCCCCCTCTTATTTGAACAAAGCTGTCAATAAAACTTACCCTTCCCTCTCGAATCGATTTTACCTCGGTTCCTTTAAGAACAATTCCTGCTTCCCATCTTTCAAAAATCTCGTACTGATAGGTAGCTTTTTTATTAACGATCAATTTTTTTCTCTTTATTTAAGTCTTGCGGGGAGAAAAACGGTTTATAATACCAATGAGTACTCCTAAGGTAAGAAAAGCACCTGGAGGAAGAATCATGATTACCCAGGGCCTAAAATAATCTCCCAGAACCCTATAGCCAAATATCGATCCACAGCCTAAAAGTTCTCTAATACTACCCAGAATAATTAAAGCCATAGTAAATCCTATCCCCATCCCTAAAGTATCAGCTATGGAGGCAAGAGGAGGATTTTTAGAGGTAAAAGCTTCCTGTCTTCCCAAAATTATGCAATTAACTACAATCAAAGGAATGTAAGGACCAAGAGCTTTATTTATCTCTGGAAAGCTCGCCTTTAAGAAAAGATCAGCTACGGTAACAAAACTGGCGATAACTATGGTAAAAGTAGCAATTCTTACTTCTGAAGGAATAAGTTTCCGAAAAAATGATATTACAATTCCTGAGGATACCAGTACAAAAGTTACTGCCATTCCCATAGAAAAACCATTGATAGCAGAATTAGTTATAGCTAAGGTAGGACACATCCCTAAAAGTTGGATAAAGACAGGATTTTGTCTCCAGAGTCCCTTTATAAATTCAGCATAAATTCGATAAGATCTCATTTTTACGTTTCTCTTTCATTTTTAGTATTCTCAAAACTTAACCACTGAAGACACTGAAAAAGGGTAAATGAGTAAAGAGGCTCTTTCTTCACTTATTACTCATTTACGTATTGCTTCTCATAATTCCCTCCATCGTTAGTTCTATATTCTTATATTATTTTTGAGAAAAGTCAACCCTACGCATTAACTCATTTACTAAGTTGTTTTTTATCAGCGTTGAACTATTTTGAGGTTTTACTTAGCACCTGATTTAGACAAGAAGCTATCGGCAAATTGATATCCCTTTTTTAAGTCCTCAGGATTTATAACTCGGTCTTCTATTGAGGAACTTCTGAAAGCATATATAAAAGCTATGGCTTCCCTTTTTACCTGTTGTTGCACGCTTTTTGTTTTAGAAGAAAGGGTTGTGGAAACCCTTATCCCAGCAAAAAATATACTCCCCGCTAATACTAACAGAGCAACAGTAATGCCTAATGTTCCCCATTTTACTTTCATAATTTTCCCTCCTTCTACTTATTTAATTTTTATTTTACATTTTTGAACAAAATATGTCAAAGTAAAAAAGAACATTCTATTAACACAATAACAAGACTCTTTTGTCAAATTGACAAAAGGACAACTTTCCTTATAATTTTAATAAATACTTTTAAGGAGGCGAAATTGAAAAAAGTAAAATCAGGTGGGGAGGAGGTAGAATTTTTTGAGGAAGGGGATGTTATTTCTCTTTATGAGAATCTCTTCCAAGTTGCGGGGAGAAGAGGAGTTTCAGAAAAACTTTTGGAGAAAACAAAGAAGAAAATCTTAAAGCTCACTAAAAAAGGAGAGAAGTTAATAGGTAAAGGAAAACCAAATATGAACTCACTGCGCAGTCTTTATGGGACACTAAAGCGCCTGGAAGATATAACTAAAGATCCCTCTTCCTATACAGGGTCGGTAATTACGGAAATCTTAAAATCAATTTAACCATTACCACTGAGGGGATACCCCTCAGACTCCCCGTTGAGCACTGAGGGGATACCCCTCAGACTCCCCGTTGAGCACTGAGGGGATACCCCTCAGACTCCTAAACGGAAATAGTTTATTGATTAGTCGGTTTAAGCGTTTTGATAATTCCCCTCCCTGGTGGGAGGGGAATTCTTGGCTACTGCAACGAGGCGTATCTTGCAACCTCAATCGAAGAATACTCAGGGATCTTCTCAGAATATGCTGATTAAATCGAATCTTTTGGGATTTAGTTTGGTGGAGTTGATAGTAGTATTAGCTATAATAAGCGGAGTAACAATTATTGGTACTTTATCTACTCGAAATTTTTTATCTGAAACTTACCTCAAGAGTTCTGCTCAGGATCTGGCCATCACATTGAGGTCAGCTCGTCGCCTGGCCATAACCAAAAGAGAAATCTACAAAGTGGTTATTGCTCCTTCCCAGAGAAAATACTGGGTTGAAGATATCAAAGAAAATCGAGTAGAAGGGGTAGGACAGTTGAAATCTGGGATTATTTTTGCCAACCCCAATCTTGGCAAAATGGGAGAGGAAGATGGAATAGTTGAGTTTGGCTATTGGAATGATAATGCTTTTTCTTTTTTTCCCCGTGGAGAGGCTGAGGCAGGTTCAATTTATCTTAAGGATGAAAGAAACGGGAATTGGTATACTCTTACTATAGTTCCTACCACAGGAAAGGTAAGCATTTATCCATATAAACATTAATGTAACTGTTTATTGCAGAGTATGCATAGATGAATTAAAAATGCAAAGTAGTATCTCTAACTTTAATTTTAAGAGAAAATGGGGCTTCACTATGGTAGAAGTTATCATTGTAGTTGGCATTTTTTCCCTGGGACTCTTAATGATAGCTAAGGTTTTTCCTTTAGGTTTTGAGGCTAAGCAAAAAGCAGAATACTATTCAACATCTACTCTTTTAGGGCAAAAATTAATGGAGCAAATTAAAAAAGAAGGCTATTGGAAGTTAAACAGTGCTTATCCCTCTGTTACCCCTAAGTACGGAGAGGGAAAGGGAGGATTCAATGACTACCCAAGTTTTACCTGGAAGGTGGAGTGGTGGCAAACCAAGATACCAAATCTAAGAAAAGTAAAGGTAGAGATTCTGCATAGATCTTGTCCCGAAGAAAGTAAAGCTTCTCCTTGTTTAGAACTTGTCACCTACATAGCCAAAAGAGACTAAGATGCAAAAAGAAGAATCTTTTACTTTGGTTGAGCTCCTCATAGGCACTTTTCTATTAGCTGTAATAATAACGTCTCTTTACCTTATTTTCTGGAAAGGATATTATGCTTGGATGAAGGGAGACGCTCGTCTTCAGATATACCAGAATACTCGATGTTGTCTGGATACTATAAGCAGAGAAGTACAAAGTTCTTTTATTAGCAAGAGCAACCCTAATTTAGGATTTAAAGGAGATGAGCATCACCTTCTTTTTGTCAGCACTTTCAATGAGGTAAGCAGATCCGGAGAGTACGATTTATGCGAGATAGAGTATAGTTTAACTAACTTAAAATTGCAAAGACGAATAAAGACTTTTTTAGATTCTAAACCAGGTAAAGGTGGCTGCACTGCTACCCTTAGTTTTCCCATTAGTGATTTGATTTTTTCTTATTACAATGGAGAAAACTGGCAAAAAAATTGGGATTCAACAATGGGGACACCTGATTGCTCGGATGATGCTCTTCCTCAAGCAGTGAAAATTGTTCTTTCTTCTCGAGCTAAGGGAGAGGCTCCACTAACTCTATCAACTATAGTATATTTACCCCAGCAATCATAGTTAATCCTTATCCTTTACAATTATTAAAAAGTATGCTAATATAAAACAAAAAAGGAGTTAAAAAGGTGAGCATTACCAAAGTTAAAAAGGAAAAGCTACAGAAAAGCTTCAGTCGTCATTCTCGAGACACCGGTTCCCCCGAGGTCCAAGTTGCTGTATTAACCGAAAGAATTAACAACCTTACAAAGCATCTTAAGCTTTACAGAAAAGATTTTAATTCAAAAAGAGGGCTTCTTCAGTTAGTAGCCAGGAGACGCAAACTTCTGGATTATTTAAAAAGAGAAGATATAAAAAAATACCAAAGCATAATAAAAAAGCTTGGTTTAAGAAGGTGAAAGTATGGTAAAAATAGAGGAAGAATTTGCAGGAAAAAAAATTTCTATGCAGACAGGTAAAGTAGCTACAAAAAGTGATGGGGCAGTTTGGCTTCAGTACGGAGAAAATATAGTTTTAGTAACCTGTGTTGTTTCTTCTAATGTTTGCGAGGAAATAGACTTTGTTCCTTTAACCGTTGATTATAGAGAAAAAGCTTACGCAGCAGGGAAAATCCCTGGAGGGTTTTTTAAAAGGGAAGGAAAACCCTATGATGAGGAGATTTTGTCCAGTCGGCTAATAGATAGGTCTATTCGCCCTCTGTTCCCACGGGGATTTAGGAATGAAACTCAGATAATAGCTACTGTTTTGTCAGCGAGTGAATCTAACCAACCCCCAGTATTATGTATTACTGGAGCTTCTTTATCTTTATTCCTTTCCAGTAGTTCTTTTCCAAAACTTGTTGCTGCAGTTAGAATAGGAAAAATAAATGAAGAATTCGTAATTAATCCCACTGATAAGGAATTAAAGATGAGCACCTTAAATTTAGTGGTTACCGGAGATAAAGAGGGAATAATTATGGTAGAGGGGGAGGCGAGAAAGATAGAAGAATCTGTAATTATGGAAGCTCTCAAGAAGGCTCATTCCTCTATTAAAAAATTAATTGAGATTGAGGAGAAGTTTATTTCCCTTGCTTCCGGGGAGAAAAAGGAAGTTCCCCTTTATCAATTAGAGGGGGGAATGAAAGAAAAAATAGAGAATTTTGTTAAAGATAAGATTTGGATGATTCAATCTAATTGGAGTCAACAAAAAAAGGATACCTATCTGGAAAAAATTAAACAGGAAACGCTCACCAAATTTTTGCCTCATTACCCGGAAGGAGAAAAAGATATCTTATTCATTTTAGATGAGTTAAAAAGGAGAAGAATGAGGGAAGTGGTTGTCTTGGAAGGAAAAAGGTGGGATGGAAGAGAAATAGATGAGATAAGACCCATTAGCTGCGAAGTGGGGATTCTTCCTCGAGTTCATGGATCAGGACTTTTTACTCGGGGAGAAACTCAGTCTTTAGTAGTAGCTACCCTGGGAACCTCTGCTGATGAGCAAATAGTTAATGGACTACAAAAAGGTGAGATAACCAAGAGATTTATGTTTCACTATAACTTCCCTCCTTTTTCTACAGGAGAGGTTAGATTCTTACGTTCTCCAGGAAGAAGGGAAATTGGGCATGGTTTTCTTGCTGAGAGAGCTCTTTTCCCTGTCCTTCCTGATAACCAATCTTTCCCATATACTATTCGGTTAGTTTCTGACATTTTGGAATCCAATGGTTCCTCTTCTATGGCTTCGGTTTGTGGGGGAAGTTTATGTTTAATGGATGCCGGAGTTCCTATAACCGATGCTGTAGCTGGAGTAGCAATGGGACTAATTAAAGAAAAAGGCAGAGCGGTTATCCTTACGGATATTCAGGGAATTGAGGATCATTTAGGAGATATGGATTTTAAAATTGCTGGAACCAGAGAAGCAGTAACTGCTCTGCAACTGGATATTAAAATCTCTGGGATAGATTTTAGCATTCTTGAAGAGGCTTTAATTAAAGGTAAAAAAGCCCGTTGCTGGATATTGGATAAAATGGAAAAAGTGATTAGAAAACCAAGAGAAAAATTATCCACCTATGCTCCCCGAATCGCTACTATTTCTATACCCTTAGATAAGATTGGTGAGATTATTGGCCCAGGTGGAAGGGTTATTAAAAAGATAATTCAGGAAACTGGGGCACAGATAGATATAGATGATACAGAAGGAAAAGTCACCATTTCCTCTGACAGCGAGGGAGCTACTAAAAAAGCTCTACATACAATAAAGGGAATAATTGAAGGACCAAAAGTAGGACAGATTTATTTAGGTAAGGTAAAAAGAGTAACTGATTTTGGAGCTTTTGTAGAGATATTCCCAGGCAAGGAAGGGCTGGTCCACATCTCTGAGCTTAGTGATGAATTTATAAAAAATGTAAGTGATGTGGTTAAAGTAGGAGATGAGCTCCTGGTTAGACTAATCGGGATAGATGGGATGGGAAGATTAAACTTAAGTAGAAGAAAAGTTTAAAGTTTTTTCGGATAAATAGTTGACTCTCTCAAAAAATTTATTATAATAAGTAAATAAAGGGGGTGTAAGAATAGTTGGTAAATATAAATGTTAATGAATACGGTTCTTTTTCTCAAGCTTTAAAAAGATTTAAAATAGAGTGTAGACAATCGGGGTTAACCTCCGAAATTAAGAGACATCAAGAATATGAGAAACCAACGGAGAGAAAAAGAAAAAAAAGACTTAAGGCTATTCGAAGACAGAGAAGAAAAATGATGAAGTTAGCGAGACTAAATAGATATTAATCCCTACCCCCCAATGGTTGAGAGAAGAAACTTTGAGCCAACGCATTAACTATGGGAATCTGACTCTGGATATAGCGGAGTCTTTCATCTATGAAAGACCTACAAAGTATCCAGGAGGGTGCCCCCGTGAATTTAAGACTCAAATGCTTTCCTCTCAACAAGAGGGTAGGGGTTTTTTAAATGATAAGGTTTCTATTCTTTTTATGGGAACTCCTGAGTTTGCTTGCCCATCACTGGATAAGTTAATTTTAAATGAGAAAGTATTAGGGGTAGTTACTCAGCCAGATCGTTTTACCGGAAGAGGTAGAGTATTAAAACCTTCTCCGGTAAAAAGGTTAGCTTTAAAGAGAAATGTTCCTGTTTACCAACCAGAGAAAGTAAATGATCTTAGTTTTATTGATAAAATCAAGGAAATAAAGCCTGATTTAATAGTGGTGGTAGCTTTTGGAGAGATACTTTCTCCCTCAATTTTATCTATTCCCAATCTTTTCCCCATTAATCTTCATGCTTCTCTTCTACCCAGTTATAGAGGTCCTGCCCCTATTCCGTGGGCTATAATTAGAGGAGAAAAGGAAACAGGAGTAACTATTCAGAGGATAAGGTCTCAGATAGATGGGGGAGAGATAATTTTGCAAGAGAGAGTACCTATAAACTCCGATGATACAACCAGAACACTATCCGACAGACTATCCAGAGTAGGAGCTAATACCTTACTTCAAGCTGTTAAGTTAATAAAGGAGGGTAAAGCTCAGTTTAAACCTCAGGGAAAAGAATCAAGCTATGCCCCAAAGATAAAAAAAGAACAGGGTAGGATTAACTGGAGTAGTTCTACCAAAACTATTTATAATTTAATTAGAGGAATGAATCCTTACCCAGGAGCGTTTACCTTTATTTTTTTACGGGAAGCTCTTCAGAAAATAAAAATATGGAAAACCAAACCTGCAGAAGACCTCAAAGAGGATAAAGGGTTTGTGCCTGGCACAATTGGAAAGATAAAAAAGAATGTGGGTTTTTTGGTAAAAACAGGGGATGGGTTTTTGCTGATTGAGGAATTGCAACTCCCTAACCGCTCTCGTATAAAAGGTTATGATTTTATAAAGGGGTATCATATTAAGGAAGGTACTCATTTATTAAGTTAACTTAATAAATGAGAAGTGAGGATAAGTTTGAGAGAAGAAGATTTTCCTCCTCAATTAGTTAGAAAAACTTTAAAGGAGTATCTTAAAAAGGGGAAAAAGATATCTCCTCCCCTTGAGATTCCAGAAAGATTTAGAGAAAGAGCGGGGGTTTTTGTTTCCCTACACAAGAGGGGTAGACTAAGGGGTTGTATTGGCACCTACCTTCCCAGCCAACCCAGCATTGCTGAGGAAATTATAGAAAATGCTATTAGTGCTGCTACTCGAGACCCTCGCTTCCCCCCTGTGAAAGAAGAAGAACTAAAAGATATAGAGATATCTGTAGATATTTTAAGTAAACCTGAACTAGTTAATGATAAAGAAAAGCTAAATCCCAAAAAATACGGAGTGATTGTAAGTAAAGGCTGGCAAAAGGGATTGCTCTTGCCAGATTTGGAAGGTGTAGACACTGTAGAGCATCAACTGGAAATTGCTAAACAAAAGGCAGGATTATTTGGTATTTCTGATGAAGAATTGGATATTTATCGCTTTACAGTAACTCGTTATAAGGAAAAGTAAAGTTAACACCTCAGCTACAGAAAACCTTGAACGTAAATCTCGGCCTTTCGCCTTTTTCAGTGTGTTGAGTGGTTAATTTTTCTTACAAGAGGAGAGCTTATATGTCTGAGAACAAAGCTCTTTTAGTTATTGATATGTTAAAAGATTTTGTTGAGGAAAATTCTGTCTTAGAGGTCCCTTTCGCCAGAAAAATTATACCCAATATAAAAAATAAAATAAATTGGGCTAAAGCTAAGAATATACCTGTAATTTATGTTTGTGATTCTCATCGAAGGAATGATGAAGAATTTGTTATCTGGCCCTCTCATGCCTTGGAAGGAACCTCTGGAGCAATGGTGATAGATGAGATTGCTCCTCAAGAAGGGGATTTCTTAGTAAGAAAGAGAAGATACTCTGCCTTTTTAGGAACGGACCTTGAGATTCTATTAAAAGAGCTAAACATAAAAACTCTTTTTATTACAGGAATTCTTACCAACATCTGCGTTTTTTTTACAGCAGCAGAGGCATCAATGAGAGGGTATGAAGTGATAGTCTACTCTGATAGTGTAGCCTCTACTTCCAAAGAGGATCATCGCTTTGCCTTAGATCAGATGAAAAGGGTGCTTAAAATAAAAGTAGTTTAGGTAGGTTTAATTATGGATTTCCCCCAGCAAAGAGGAAAAAAAGATTTTATATTGGCTGCCATTTTTATAATAGTGGGACTATTTTTGCTAATTAGTCTTTTGTTTTATCGCTCCTTTGAATCACCTTTTTTTACCTTTCCTCCTCAGAGTTCTCCCAAAAGCTACATTGGTCAGGTTGGTGTATTTGTAGCTACCTACCTTTTTTTAGGGGTAGGTATAACAGCTTTTTTTCTCCCCTTTATATTTTTTTGGATGGGAGTGAAAAAGATAAAGGGAAGTCTGAGGAATTTTTTCTCTCATGGATTTGGTTTTATCCTCTTTTTTATTGGTCTTTCCTCTCTCTTATATAACCTTGGTTTGGATATAACCTCTCCCTGGTATGGAGGGGGATTGTTAGGTTTTTTCTTCTCTTCCGAATTTGTCTCTTTATTTGGCAGATTAGGAAGCTGGATCACTATAGGGAGCCTTTTATTCTTCTCTGTTTTTTTAAACATTGATTTTTCTATAGCTAAGGAAAAGAAAAGAATAAGAAAAGAGCTTCTCCCACGAAAGAGGAGTCCAACTCATTTCTCAAGGGCAAAATTGAGTGAAAAATCAAGGAAACTATCACCTTTTTATACCCTTCCTCCACTTTCTCTTTTAAATCCCTCTCCAACTCGTCAAAAATCCTCAAATGAGGTAACAGAGGCTGGGAAAAAACTTACCCAGACTTTAAAGGATTTTGGTGTAGAAGTAGAGATTGAGGAAATTAAGGAAGGACCAGCAGTAATCAGATACGAAGTGAAACTTGCTCCAGGAATAAGAGTGAGTAGATTGATGAATCTTTCCAGCGATTTAGCTCTTTCTTTAGCTGTGCCTAATGTAAGGATTGAGGTGCCAGTAAGTGGAAAACCCCTGGTAGGAGTGGAAGTGCCTAAAAAGAAGGTGAATTTTGTTTATCTAAGAGAGCTTTTGGAGGAGCCGCAATTTCAAAAGGTAAAGGGAAAGTTGTTTTTCCCATTAGGTAAAGATATAGCTGGACAGACAATCTGGGTAAATTTAGAATCTTTACCTCATTTGCTTATTGGAGGCTCTACTGGTTCGGGGAAAAGTGTTTGCATAAATTCTATTATTATCTCTATTCTTTACCGTGTCCTTCCCCAAGAGGTTAAATTTTTGTTAATTGATCCCAAAACAGTTGAGCTGGTAGACTATGCCAATATTCCTCATCTCATTTTCCCTCCCATAAAGGATGTAAAGATGGCTGGCTCCTCTCTGGAGTGGGTAGTTCAGGAAATGATGCACAGATACGAGAAATTTAACCAAAAGGGGGTAAGAAATATTGCAGGTTTTAATCAAATTCAAGGAGATACAGAAAATCCTCTTCCCTACCTGGTGGTAATTATTGATGAGCTGGCTGATTTAATGATGCTCTCAGGGGTAAGGTTTGAGAAAACTCTATGTCGAATTGCTCAACTGGGAAGGGCTACAGGAATTCATTTAATAGTGGCAACTCAGCGCCCATCTGTAGATGTAATCACTGGTTTGATTAAGGCAAACTTTCCCTCTCGTATTTCTTTTTCTGTAGCTTCTCAAATTGATTCTCGGACTATCCTGGATGCTGTTGGAGCAGAAAAGTTAGTGGGAAATGGAGATATGCTGTATTCTCCAGTGCAAGCTCTCAGGCCTTTTCGGATCCAGGGAAGTTTCATCTCCCCATCTGAGGTGAAAAGAGTAGTAGGTTTTATTAGAGAGCAAGCTGAACCAGCCTATGAAGATATAATAAGAAATTTGGAAGAGGAAAAAGAGGCTGAGGAAGAGGGAAATTATGATGAGCTTTACTCTGAAGCTAAGGACCTTATTTTAGCCAGGGGAGAGGCCTCTACCTCCCTATTGCAGAGAAAACTGTCCATAGGTTATAATCGGGCAGCCAGGATTATGGAGCAACTGGAAAGAGATGGTATAGTAGGACCTCCTCGCGGAAGTAAAGCCAGGCAGGTTTTAGTAGAAAGAAATGATGAGGAAGATAAACTTAGCCAATAAGGTAACTATTTTTAGGATAGTTGCCATTGTTCCTTTTATGTTTTTTTTATTTTTTGGAGGCAGAGTTGGCAGAGTACTTTCTCTTTTAATCTTTATAGTAGCATCTTTTTCTGATTGGCTTGATGGTTGGTTAGCTCGCAAGATGAATGAGGTATCCAATTTGGGGAAGATAATTGATCCGGTAGCTGATAAAATCTTAGTTTACAGTGCCCTTATCTGTTTTGTTTATCTTCACCTCATTCCTCTTTGGATGGTAATAATTCTTATGGGTAGAGACTTTTTAGTGATGGCTTTAAGAATACAGTTAGCTTATCATAAAGTTGTTCTTGCTGCTAATTTTGTAGCTAAGGGAAAAACAGGGGCAGAGTATTCAGCAATTTTACTTATTTTTGCATCTTTGCTTTGGGGGGAGAAACCTATTCAAGTCATCTTAAGTAATATAGCCTGGGCAAGTTTATCTATAGCTGTTTTATTAGCTGTTATTTCTGGAATTCAGTACGCATTAAAGGGAAAGGAATATTTAAGATGAAAAAAATTGTTCTTGCACTTGGGACAGGTTTAGGAGCAGGATACTCTCCTTTTATCCCTGGAACTATAGGTAGTTTGTGGGGAGTGATTTTATATCTATTGATCTGGGCAATTTTCCCTAACTTTTTATCTCAAGCTGTTGTTTTAATTATTATTTTTGGGATGGGTATATGGATTTCTGGAAAATGTGAGGAATACCTGAAAGTTAAGGATCATCACTGTATTGTTATTGATGAGGTAGCAGGATTTTTAGTGAGTGTGTTTTTCTTTCCTTTCTCTTTCCGCTTTCTTATAATTGGATTTATCCTTTTTCGGCTGTTTGATATAGCCAAGCCTTTCAAAATAGATAAAATTGGCAAGCTTCCAAAAGGATGGGGAATAATGTTGGATGACTTAGCTGCTGGAGTTCTGGCTAACATAGTGCTGCGGGTCATAGCTTCTATGGCTGGCTGGTAAAATGAAGAAAAGCAGGATTAAAATAATTTGTTGACAAAATCCCTTCATATTTATTGTTAGTTCTTAATTTTCATTTCATAATGGCAGCTCACCTGCTATCCGAATCTACAATTTCCTTATCCCAGCAAAAGAAGTATTCCAGCACCACCGCCGATAGCTATAACAATAGCAGGATGAGGATTAAGCCATAAAAGAGTCACAAAACAGGCTAAGGCTATACCTATAACCCTGAAATCTATAAAAGCTGTTTTTCCAATGCTTACTGCGGCTGAGATAATTAAGGCAAGAACCGCTGAGCGAAGACCGACAAGTAATCCTTTTATTTTTGGATTCTCTTTAACCCAGAGAAAGGTCTTTGTTAAAATCAAAACAATACAAAAAGATGGGAGTGTAACTCCTATGGTGCTTACCAGAGATCCTAAAAAACCTGCCAGTTTATAACCTGTGAAAGTTGCAAGATTAATGGCAATAGGACCCGGGGTCATCTCAGCAACAGTTATAATCTGCAAAAATTCAGACATTGCCAGCCAATTATTAGATGTAACTACATCGTGTTGGATTAAGGGAATCATAGCATAGCCTCCCCCAAAGGCAAAAAGTCCAATTTTGAGAAAGGTTAAAAACAGGTTAAGTAACATTCTTTATATTCCTTTATCTTTTAAATTTAAAGGTATCCGGAACTATTTTTAGTTCTGCCTCCCAGCCAGAATCCCAAAATACCACAAATGAGGATAACAAGTAGAGGGTGTAGCCTTAGCCATAAAAGAAGAACAAGAGCTACACCTGTTAGGATAAAACTTAGCTTCCCTTTAAGAGTTCTTTTGCCAATAACAAAAGATACCTGAGCTAAAAGAGCAACCACTGCTCCTGCCGCCCCTTTAAAAAAGGCTACAAGAAGGGGGGTGTTAAAAAAACGTAGTAAAAAAGTGGCAATTGCCAAGATAGTAAGAAATGAAGGTAAAGACACTCCCAAAATGGCAGCAAAGGCTCCTCTGTATTTTGCCACCTTATACCCCACAAATGTAGCTGTATTCACTGCTACTGCTCCTGGAGCACTCTGGCCAATAGCTATTGCCTCCATGAACTCTTCCATATTCATCCAGTGACTATTATCTACAATTTCTCTTTTTATCAAGGGAATCATAGAAAAGCCACCACCAAAGGTAAAAATACCTATTCGAAAAAAAGTTGCAAATATTTTTAAATAAGTTCCACC
>JAGHCO010000201.1 GCA_021160405.1 Candidatus Aerophobota bacterium | reverse complement strand
CTTCCTGGATTTAAAGAGGAAGATATAATTTATGCAGACCCTCAAAATTTCTTACCTCTACAGGTAGAAAGAGAATTCAGGACTTTAATTAAAAAGAGATGTGTATCTGAAATTTATGATCAGAAAAATTTCAAAGTAGAGATTGTTTCAAAAAATAACCTGAGAGAAGAGATAAAAAAATCTAAACCTATCCAGAATATTATTAGTTTCCTTTATTATCTGAGAAGAAGGGATTTAAAGACAGGCGATGTTTTTGAAATAAATTTGCCTACTTTTGAGGGGAAGTTATTCGTGAGGAAAGAAGAAAGAATAAATATTTCTAAAAAAGGATATGAGGTTTTCTTATTAGAAACCGAGCCTGAAAGATTAAAGATATGGATAGGAAAAGAAGAAAAAGTCCCTTTATTAATAGAAGATGAATTTTTTATAGGAAGGGCAAAGATGATTTTGGAAAGGAAAGGAGAAAAATTATGACAAGATTGTTGATGATTATAACTGCTGTTTTTTTCATCTTTTTTTGCGCAGGCTGCGCGGCAATAAATACTCTTTTGGGAGTGGCTGCTACAGGATATGGAATTTATAAGGCTATTGATAAGTGAATACAGAGGGTTGTTCCCTGCTTCAGAGGTAAGAACTGGCAAATATAGTTGAGAAGCGGAAAAGAAAGGAGCGATAGAGAGATGAAGATAATTTTTAAAAGTTATCTAGTAATTTTATGTCTATTTTTATCAATTCCACAAAAAGCCTTTTCTTTCCAAAGGCCGGAAAGTTTAAAAGAGATTGGTGTTTTTGCAGGTTCACTAAGAGACGGCACTCTGTCAGAAAAAGATGATTATGTAACGGTTCCTGTGGGTTTAAGATTTGGGTTTGATATTAAGCCTTTGATAAAGAAATTTAAAGTTGGAGATGTGTTTTTAAAAAAGGAAAGTATGTTAGAATTTGTAGCAGAGCCTTTTATAGCAGGAGTTATCTCTCCTGATTCCAATTTTGAAACTGGCTGCAGTTTATTATTGAAGTATGGTTATAAATTTGGCAAATTTTTACCTTTTATAAATGCAGGCACAGGTTTGCAATATACAACCCAGCACACAAGAGAAGAAGCAACCCAATGGTGTTTTCAGGTTCAGACAGGTGCAGGTTCTTATTATTTCTTTGAAAAGGATAAAGCATTAAGTTTTGAATACAGGTTCAGGCATTTTTCTAATGCAGGAACAAAAGAGCCCAATAAAGGAGTTGATACTTATGGATTCTATATTGGGTTTTCTTACTTCTTTAATTGAATGGATATTCCTCCACTCGGGATTAAATTTGTTGTTCTGTAGAATTTAAAAGTAGTATTGTGATAGCATATTTCGTTTACCGACTTTATAGCAAGCTAAGCCTTATCTTACCTCTCAATGTGAGCTACTGGATAGCGGTAAGGATTGGTGATGTTGTCTATCTTTTAATGAGAAAAGACAGGCAAGAACGGGTAAAGATTGTAAAAAGGATTTTGGAAAATAAAATTTCTCAAAAACAGGCCAAGAAAATAATTCGCTGCAACTTCCAAAATTTCAATAAAAGCTTAATTGATTTTTTTCGCATTCCTAAATTGGATAGGGAGAACATAGATAGTCTTGTAGAAATTGTCGGTCAAGAAAATTTAGATACAGCTTTAAAGGAGAGAAAAGGAGTTATACTGGCAGGCATTCATATGGGAAACGGCGGTTTTGTTACAACAGCTCTGGCACTTAAAGGGTTTCCTGTGAACATTGTAGTTTGGAAAGAGAAAAATGAAAAGGTGGACAGATTATTTCAAAGTATAAGACAAAGTAAAGGTGTAAGAGTCATTTATTCTCATAATTCAGCAAGATGTATTTTGAAGCTGCTTAAACAGAATGAAATAGTAGCAGTAACAGTTGATTTAAATGGCGGGAAGAAAGGGATAAAACTTAATATCTGGGAGCGAGAAATGAGTATAGTGCGGAGCCCCTTAGTATTTGCATTTAAGCAGAAAGCTTCTGTTTTACCCGGAGTTATTATTAGACAACTTGATAATAGGCACAAGATTATTATAGGAAAGCCAATAAGAATGGAACTGACACAAAATAGAGAAAAGGATTTAGAGACAGGAGCGATGAAACTCTTTGAATTTTTTAAGAAATATATGGTAGAATATCCCGAGCAATGGCATTGGTTAAAGTTTCTCTGGCAGGGGGTAGAGGAAAGTTGAATGTGAAGTTTAACGCAGTAGTTTTTACTTTTATAGTAATACACCTTACTTTTGGTAGAAAGGTCTCCATCCCTTATGGAGTGGCTTTGGGATTAAATGTTTATTTAGTTTTAGGCCTGGCATTGGTTTTGGATACAATTTTTACGAGTCTAATATATTTTTTATCCCGGCGGGCTGTATTAAAATTAAAGTTTCTCAAAAAAGCAAAAGAAAAGATTATATCCCTGCAGGATAGGTTAATTAACTCTAATTCGCGATTAATACATTTTTTCAGCCATCTGGGTAAAGCAGGCATTGTGCTGGCAAATGTAATTCCCTTTACCGGCGGAATAAATGTCTCGATTCCTTTGACTCATGCGCTTAATTTGAGTAAAGGAGAAAGCCTCTTTCTGCTCTTTGCGGGAAATTTTTTAGGCTGTCTATTTATTACCCTGGGAGCAAAAGGAATTCTGGTTTGGTTTTCTTGTTGCCGGGATTTTAGGACTATGGTTAGTTATAGCGATATTGCGTTCAGGTAGACTATAAAAATGGGAATTCTTAGAAAGAGAAAATTAAAAATTGGTTTAGCTTTAGGAAGTGGCGCAGCCAGGGGCCTGGCACATATAGGAGTATTGAAGGCGTTAATAGAAGAGGGTATATCTGTAGATATGATTGCTGGCTCAAGTATGGGCGCGCTT
>JAGHCO010000224.1 GCA_021160405.1 Candidatus Aerophobota bacterium | reverse complement strand
TCTTTGTATATTTTTATCATCTGGGTAAAACAAGAAGGAGGAAGAGAGATTACGAGCTTCTCCACGGTTAGTTTTTCCTTTACCTTATGATACCTTCTTATTCTCTTTCTTCCGTGCCTTTTCACTTTCTTTACCTTTCCCTTCCTTCTCTTCCGGTAAAGGATATCGTCTCTCTTTAAATTAGAAAGCCAATATAGATTTTTCCTCTTGCAAAACTCCACTGTCCTTCTGCATAGATACCAGTTATCAATAAGGACTTCTCCAAATTGAATTCCCTTTTGAAGGGCCTCCTTCAGGATTTTAACAGCAAAATCTATCTTGGTATGGAATTCGGGAGAGAGTTTTCCTTCCTTAAACTTATCCTGAGGGATATATGGAACAAGGCCGATGGGGAAATCATCTGTTTCATCCATATAGTGAGAGGTAACCACAATACTGCAGTTGGTGGCGTCCTTCACTACCTAAACGCTGCGGCTTAGCTCCTTCGGTGCATTTCCCTGTTTTCTTGCAGCCAGTGTCATCAATTATTAAAGATCCTCTTTGAGATGTGCTTGTCCGCCTATCCCTTTGAATGAGCTTTAGCCTTTTCTCATTTAGCTTTTCTTCATCCCATGGGGATTGAGAAAGAAAGTGGTGAAGTGAATCATAATTACCTTCTAACCTGCAATTATCTATGGCTTGGAGATTTTTCCTCTTTAGCTCAAGGCAAATTCCTGTGAGGTAGGCCTGAAAGTTCTTTAGCTGGTGTTTACCCAAAACTTCCTCGAAGTTCTTTGAAAACCTCTCAAGAGAAGGTAACACAGGTGGAATGATGTTTAACTTTTTTATTCTCCCTTACAGTAGTGTTTTTCCTCATATTGTAAGGGAGAATAGCTAATTATCAAGAATCAAGAAGCTATAACGTTCAAATCCATAGCTGGAGCTAATTTGGGCTTAATTTTTAGTCAAAAAAATGCCAAAGTGTTGTCTATATTGCTCTATTGGTAAAGCTTTATAAGGAAAAGTCGTATTTTGAACGGAGAGATAAGTGAATTCCAGGGAAAGAGTGTTAACAAGTATAGACCATAAAGAACCTGACAGAGTTCCTGTAGCTGTAACTTTTACACCACAGATAGCAAAATCTTTTTTTAAAAGGTTTCATATTCCATACAAATTGAAAAAAACTGGTTTTTCTGATTATGATAACAGGATATCCTTTAATGAGATATTAACTAAATTAGGAAACGATGTGGCAGTTATAGGCGCAACTGCTCCAAGTGGTTTTATGCCGAGGGAATTTTCTGACCATACTTTTATAGATGAGTGGCGTATTCGTTATAAAGTGATTTCTTATTATGAGGAAATAGTGGAACATCCATTAAAAAACATAGAGACAGTACGGCAACTTGATCAGTATTTTGACAAATATGGGTTTCCTGATCCTAATGCTAAAGGACGTTTTGACTTAGCAGAAAAAGAGATAGAAAAATATTCAAAAGACTATGCAATAATAGGAGATTTAGAAACCACTATGTTTGAGACTTCATGGTATCTTGTAGGTATGGAAAAATTTTTGACAGACTTAATAATGAAAAAAGACTATACTTTTAAGTTATTAGATAGAGTAATGGAATTCCATATTGAAATTGGGAAGAAATTAACAAAGTTAGGGTGTGATATTATTTGGACGGGAGATGATTTTGGGACCCAAAGAGGTATGCTTATTTCACCTGAATTGTGGCGTGAGATATTTAAACCACGTTTTAGAAGAGTATTCAAAGAACTAAAGGAATGCAATCCTAATATTAAAATAGCTTATCATTCTTGCGGTTCAATTGTACCCATTATTCCAGATCTTATTGAAATTGGACTAGATATTCTCAATCCTCTGCAGCCTTATGCCAGTGGGATGGATGGAAAAATTTTAAAAAAGGAGTACGGTGATAGACTTTCTTTTTTCGGTGGAATAGATGAACAAAAAATATTACCTTTTGGTTCCGTGAAGGAGGTTAAAGAGGCAGTAAAAAAAGCAATTTTTGATCTTGCCTCAGGGGGTGGCTACATTCTTGCTCCAGCTCATAATATTCAGCCCGATACTCCCATGGAAAATGTTCTTGCTTTATATGAAGCAGTTGAAGAGTATGGCAACTACCCCCTTTCTATTTAAGATTTGTTTTTTAAGAGCGGAAACCGGAAAAGAAACTTACATTATTTTATATTCTGCCACAAACTTGACTAAGATCCATTGATGGTTAGTTTTTCCGCCCTGAGAGAGGTTATATCTGCAAAATGGAAAATTATAGAATAAAACGCCTAACTCCTTACTTGCTAATTATCATTCCTATTCTTTTTTTATTGTTATTTATAGTTTACTCCTTTGGTTATGCTATTAAGTTGAGCATAACACACTATAGAACTGGTGAATTTGTTGGGCTTCATAATTTTTTGAGGAGTTTAAGAGATTCTGCATTTGCAACTTCTCTAAGAGTGACGGTGATTTACGTGCTCTGTGTAATTACTGTTCAGTTCTCCTTAGGTCTTGTGCTTGCCTTGGTAATCCATCGTATCATCAAGAAAGAATGGGCAAAGGCCCTTCTTTACATAATCTTTATTATTCCTATGGTGGTCCCTCCTGTGGTAGCAGGCGTCATAGCCAGATTGATGTACACACCGAGTTATGGGATAGTAAATAATATCCTACTGCATCTCGGTCTTATAAAAAAACAGATATTATGGCTTTCACAGGCAAATTCAGCGCTATTTTCGGTAATGAGCGTTGATATTTGGCAGTGGACACCTTTTGTATTCCTGGTTTTCTTTGCTGGATTAGAGTCAATACCTGTTGATATAGTAGAAGCAGCCAAAATAGATGGTGCCTCTGCTTCGCAAATGTTTAAATATATAGAACTTCCATATCTGAAAACGTTGATAATAATGGTTATAATGTTTCGGTTTACTGATACCTTCAGGGTTTTTGACCATATAATGGTGCTTACTCAGGGAGGGCCTGGTTATGCTACTGAGGTTTTGAGCATATATCTTTATCGAGTAGCTTTCAAGTTTTGGAACCTAAATTATGCGGCAGCATTGTCTTTTTTTGTATTAATTGTTGCCTCTGTTGTGTTCATGATATTGAACAAGTTCTTGTGGACTGAAATAACCTAAGAAATGAAGACCACATCTATGAGTAGAATTCCAATCTCAACGGTTGTCTTCGGTGTAATATTGGTTATAATGATTATTGTCTATCTTTTTCCATTCTACTGGATGGTATCTACAGCTTTAAAACCTGAATCCGAGCTTTATGTGTTTCCTGCTACGCTCGCCCCCTCCCATCCCCAG
>JAGHCO010000217.1 GCA_021160405.1 Candidatus Aerophobota bacterium | reverse complement strand
TACCAAAGTGCCCATAAGTAGCTGTTTTTTTGTAAATTGGCCTGAGAAGGTCCAATTTCTCAATTATTCCTTTAGGGGAAAGATCAAAATTATTCTCCACCAACTTTCGTATTTTAGCCTCAGGGATCCTCCCGGTTCCAAAAGTATCAATCATTAAGGATACAGGCTCGCTTCTCCCAATTACATAAGCTATCTGCACCTCACATTTATTGGCCAGTCCTGCGGCAACTAAATTTTTAGCAATATACCGAGCCATATAAGAGCCAGATCGATCTACCTTAGTGGGATCCTTCCCTGAAAAACAACCTCCTCCATGAGATCCTACTCCTCCATAAGTATCCATAATTATTTTTCGCCCTGTAAGACCAGTATCAGCCTGGGGACCCCCTATCTTAAAGCTACCAGTAGCATTTATATAGCAGCTCATCTCTGAATTTCTATATTCCTCAGGGATACAATGTTTTATTACTACTTCTACTATTTCATCTTCTATATCCTCCACTTCAACTTCAGGAGAGTGTTGGGCAGAAATGACCACCGCTTTTACCAACTTAGGAGAACCATTCTCATACTCCACAGTTACTTGGGATTTTCCATCGGGACGAAGATAAGGAAGTATTTTCTTCTTTCTTACCTCAGAAAGTCTCCTGGTTAACCTATGAGCTAAAATAATAGGAAGAGGCATAAACTCAGGAGTCTCTGTAGTAGCATAGCCGAACATCATTCCCTGATCTCCCGCTCCATTTCTATCTACTCCTTGCGCAATATTGGGAGATTGTTCATGGATAGAGGTAATTACTGCACAACTCTTATAATCAATTCCATAACTGGCCTGAGTATATCCTATCTCTTTAAGAGTCTCCCGAGCTATAAAAGGAATATCAACGTAACATTGAGTAGTAATTTCCCCGGCTATAAAGACTAATCCTGTAGTAACTAAGGTTTCACAGGCAACCCTTCCTCCGGGGTCCTTTTCTAAAATAGCATCTAAAATAGCATCAGATATTTGGTCGGCTATCTTATCTGGGTGCCCCTCCGTTACTGATTCTGAAGTAAACAGATAATTTCCTTTGCTCATTTTTTTCTCCTAAATATTTCTCGCTTACAGTTCTTCTTTTTCTATTATTTTCTCAACATCTTCTGGCGTTTCTGCCTTCATTAAACCCTGTCTGGCTCTTTTACGACGCAGAAAACGAGAAACAATAGCAAGAGCCTTTAAGTAATCCCCAGAGGCCTTCTGAGGAGCGCCCAAAAGGAAAAATAGATGCACAGGCTCTTTATCTAAGGCGTCAAAATCAATTCCCTCCTTGGAAATTCCAAAAGCACCAACCAAGGATTTAATTGCACTTGAGCGAGCATGAGGAATGGCTATATTGTAGCCAATTCCTGTACTTCCCAATTCCTCTCTTTCGCGAATTACCCTTAAAAACTCTTTCTTATCAGTAACTTGGTTAGTTTTTCCCAGTAAAGATACAAGTTCCTCCAGAACCTCTTCTTTAGTTCGAGACTTTAGTTTTACTTCTATCGCCTTCTTATCTAAGAATTCTTTTATCTGCACCCTACCCTCCTTAACTTATTCTGGTTGTATTAAACCAAGATTTCCATCCTCCCTTTTGTAGATCACGTTCACCTGGTTAGTTTCGATATTAAGAAAAATTAGAAAATTGTTAGGAGATGAATTTAATTGCGCACAGGCCTGTTCTATCTCCATAGGTTTAGCTGTTTCTGAAAAAATTTTAACCTTTAAAGATTTAGTTTCAGAAGAGCTACTTCCCACAGTTTCCAGCAATTCTTTAGCCCTTTTGATCTTTTTAGCTCGTTTACGAGATTTCATCTTTTCTTTATATTTCTGGGATTGCCTTACTACTTTATCAATTGCTCTATCTATTGAAGTATACAAATCCGGATCTGTCTCTTCCCCATGAATATTCAGACCCTTTGCTGAAAGATTTATTTCAGTTCTATATCTACTTTTCTCCACTTTGAGCATAACATAAACAGAGATAATCTCCTTAAAATACTTGTTTAATTTTTTTATCTTTTTTTCAATAAAATTACTGATGTCCTTAGTTACCTGAATATGGAAACCACTTATTTCTAATTTCATTTTTTCACCTTAAAGCTCTCTCTAAGAGAATACTATTTATTGCAGAATTATAACAAACCAGAAAAAATTGTCAAACACAAAACTTGAGAGCTCTAAAAAATCCTCTTCTTTTTGCTGCTCGGCGAGGTGTTTCCATAAGGCAGCGGCGATCAAGGCGGGTCTATGCGTTCAAACCTTTAGTTATTCTCTAAACTTATACGTCGCCCATAAGAGCCACAGTATAAAGATAAGAGTAGAACTTAGCCGCAACGTTGGAAAGCACCGAGCAAAGAGCATCTTCAAACTTTTTTCAGAGCTCTCAACTTGAATTTATGGGGTTCGGGCTAAAGCAAAAACATAAACTTCCGCCTTTGTTTTCTTAATCTCCTTAGCTGCCTCATTTAAGGTAACCCCTGTGGTGTAAACGTCATCAACTAAAAGAACTCTTTTCCTTTTAAATCTTTCCCCCTTTTTTACCTTAAAGGCGCCTTTTATATTTGTTAGGCGCTCTTCTCTTTTTAACTGAGTTTGGGAATTAGTAAAGCGAACCCTTATTAAGCCGTCCCTAACCAGATTTAAATTTAAATATTCTGCTATAAATTTTGCTATAATTTCAGCTTGATTAAATCCCCTTTCTTTTAACTTTCTCCGATGTAAGGGAATGGGAATAACCAAGTTTAATTCAGGTAAAGAAAAGCGAGAATGATCAAGGTAAATTCTCGTTATCTTGGTTAAGCCTCTTGATATTCCCATTTTTCCTTTATACTTAAATAGTTTAATTGCTTCTTTCATCACTCCCTGGTATAAAGTGGGAATAAACGCCTTTTTAAAATAAGGGGGACGCACTTGACACTCACCACATAAAAAAGAGGAATTATCTGAACAGTTATATTCAGAGGGAAGGGGTCTACCGCATATAGAACAATAGGGAGGGGTTAACCATTTTACCTTTCCCCAGCAATACTCACAGATAAAACTACGGTTTAAAGGCTCTAAAGATTTGCCACATATTAAGCAATCTGCTGGAAGAAAAAAGCTTATTCCACCCTTTATTAGACTTTTTAGATTCACGTCCACTCTCTTTTTACCTATTTGAAGTGTAACAGAGAGAAAAGAGTTGTCAAGCACATACTCTTGCTTGCCTTTTTGACTAATTATGATAAGATGATCTTCAGAAAGTTAAGGGCATCAGGAGAATTATATGTTTGAAGATATTAAAGCTGTTTTTGAGAGAGATCCGGCGGCCAGAAATATTTGGGAAGTTTTACTTTATCCAGGTTTACATGCTATTTTCTGGCACAGAATTTCTCACTTTTTGTATCTCCACCACTTTAAATTC
>JAGHCO010000127.1 GCA_021160405.1 Candidatus Aerophobota bacterium | reverse complement strand
CTTTTTGTGCAATAGATTCAATCCGGTCAATTTTAGACTAAAAGATCTTTAAAAATGGATATTGTGGAGAATAGGATTTATTGACCCGCTTTAAAAGAGAGCTGAATAAGAGATGTTAGAAAATGATACACTTCCTGTTGGTAAACTCTTTCTAATAAAGAGTTTCAAGAATCAAAAAATAAGAAAAATGCTATCCTCAGTTTTCCCTGTATATAAAGATAATTGCCTTTGTATGTATTACTAAATTAACCTATATTTTTCGTAAAGTTTATTGGAGATAGTGTTTTTGCCCCCCTGCAGATAACTTCCTCCATCTAAAATACTCCAAAAATTATCACAAGTTTTTATTAGCTTCCGTGTAATTTCAGAATTTTTCACCGAAACTATTTCGTTGATTTTAATGTGATTGAGATATTTAGTTTACATTTAGAGTAAGAATTAACAGATATAATTTAGAATTCAACAAGAAAATTATCTTTTTAGAATTAAAATTTTGTCAACAAAATTTTTAGAATTGTGGGAGTTTAAGGCTTGACAGATATTTGTAATTAAGTATACTTGTTTTACAAAAGACAATGAGAAGAAAACTTTTTACGAAAGTTTATACCCAGAAAATATATGTTCAGATAATTCATCAAATTGAAGACTTAATTGAGCGTGGTGTTCTCAAGCAGGGAGATAAATTACCTTCAGAACCAGAATTAGCAAAACAGCTAGGTACCAGTCGGCCTCCATTAAGAGAGGCCTTAAGTGCATTAGAAATGTTGGGTATAATCGAGAGGAGAGGACGAAAAGGAAATTTTATTAAGGCAAGTACAGATTCGATTTCATACAAGCGGCAACTTAGAGAACTTAGTAAAGATGTTTCACCATATGAGGCTTTAGAAGCAAGAAAGATTGTAGAGACCGAGATTGCACGAATAGCAGCTAAAGTAGCAACGAAAAAAGACATAGAAATTATTAGGAAAGTCTTTCAAAAAATGAAAGAGAAAGTCGAAAAATTTGATTCATCTTTAACATTTCAAGAGATTGTTGAACATGATATACAGTTCCATCTCTCAATTGCCGAAGCAACACACAACGGTGTTCTTGTAGAGACAGTTAGATATATGGTAGCTGGGTTAAAGGGGAAACTTTGGATTAAAATGAAGATGCAAGCCTCAAATTTTAGAAGAAGAGTTCAAGAGATTCTGCTTGAACACGAAAAAATTCTTAACGCTTTGATAGAGAAAGATGGAGAAATGGCTCGGAGGAAAATGTATGAACATTTGGAAGCTGCTGAGAAAGAGATGTTTGATAGATGAGAATCATTAGAAATAGATTATTAGAGTTATAAGAGGTTGCTCTTTTTGGTAAAATAAGTTGTTGGGGAATACAATTCGAAAAAAAGCTAGAGTAAAAGCCTGGAGGGAGGTGAGGAAATTAAATAGGCTAATCTAGATCAGGGGTAAAAAAAAGAAGTTTTTAACCAAACAGAAAATTATTTTGTGATGTGACAATAATAAACTAGTGAAAGGGGGATAAAATGAGTAAAACTTTCTGTGCAAAAAAAGTGAATTTACTTGTAGTCACCTTAATAGCAACTCTAATGTGTGGAGTAGTTTCTACAAGTGAAGCAATGACATTAAAAGTCTGGACTGGTATACCAGAGATGATTCCTGTCTACAAAGAAGCCATGAAAGATTTCCAAAAAACTCATCCTGGAGTAAAAATTGATCCTATGTATTTTGAGCTGAGAGAAATGGAGCGAAAGTGTACAGTTGGTTTACCTTCTGGTACAGCAGGAGATATAATTGAGATGTGGCGAATGCCTATGCATCGGTACATAGAGAAAAAACTTATCAGTCCGGTTCCATCCAAGTTGGTCACTATTATAAAAGAGAGAGGTATTTCTGAATATTTCCCACCCTCTTTGTGGAAAGGCACTTTCTATAGTGTACCTTTTTATCGTGCTCCTCGTTATATGTTTTGGAATAAAGAAATGTTTAGAGAAGCTGGACTTCCACTTCGTGCTCCTAAAACATGGCAAGAGCTAATAGGATTCTCATGTAAATTAGCTAAGTATGATAGTGAAGGTAGACTTATCCGTAGCGGGATTTCTTTAAGATTAGCAGGAGCAGGTAGCGGTGTAACAGAAAAATGGTGGGTTTTTTTAGTTCAGGCAGGTGGAACTATTCTCAAGCAGTTACCAAATGGAAAGTGGTGCGCTGCATATGCTGATGAAGCTGGATATGAGACGCTTAAACTCTATATAGACTTATTATACAAATACAGAGTGAATAGCACTACAATAAGGGCGGATGCAGATGCATTTGTAGTAGGGAAAACCGCTATGTTGGAGAGAGAATTATTTGTAGCAAAGTTAATGAAACAACGAGCTCCTAATGTAGAATACGGCATTGCCTGGTTACCTCGGTATAAAAAAGCTGGGGATATTATGGCTCCTTTCCAATGGTATGTACCTGAAACTTCAAAAAATAAAACAGTAGCATGGAAATTTGTGGAACATCTAATAACTAATCCTAAATATTTGGAAGAGGCATTTCTAGTATCAGGTCTAGAGCCTATTCTAACCAAGGGTTTAGATTATAGGAAAATCTTGAATAAATACCCTCAGTATAAGGATGTATTAAAATTTCCAAAAGATTACGAGCTTCAGCGCTATCCGTATATAGCACCTGTAGACGAAATATGTACTAAACTTGCAGCAAGATTAGTGAGAGCTTTCAGAGATGAGAGTTTATTGGATAACCCTAAGAAAATGAGAAAGGTACTGACAGAAGCAGCTGAAGAAACAAATAGTATTTTGAAGAGAGAGAATCTTTATGGAGAAGAGTAAATGAATCTTTACATATTCTCTATATGATAGTAACCAGATTAATATAGGGTTACTCTTACTTTTCGAGAAGGGTAACCCTATATCTTTGATTTTTTATGCCACGAGGGGTAAAAGATATGTTTAGTTCAAAGAAAAAACTAAACAGTATAAAATTCCAACAATATTTGTTTTGTTTTTATGTTTTATTTCCTACTATTGTAATTTTTGCTATCACTCGGTTCATTCCTATCGGAGGTACATTTTATTTAAGTTTTTATAAATGGGATTTTCTATCTAAATCTTTTATAGGTTTTTCTAATTTCATAACTCTTTTTCAACAGGACACACGTTTTCATCAAGCTTTGTGGCATACTGTTCTTTTTATTATAACCTCCTTACCTCTTATTGTCTTAATATCTTTAATGATAGCTATTTTATTAAATAGGAAAATAAGGTTTTATTCTTTTTATGAGTTTGTATATTTTCTTCCAGCAGTAGTTTCTATGGTTCCCATAACCTTTATTTGGAAATGGATATATGATCCAGATTATGGTTTACTAAACTTCTTTCTTTCACTCTTGGGTATTTCCCCTAAAGCATGGTTGTTAGACCCAAAATTAGCTTTGGGATCAATAATGGTCATAGTAATTTGGAAAAATATAGGCTACTATGCTGTTATATTCTTGGTAGGTCTTAAAGGAATATCTCGTCAATATTATGAAGCAGCTGAACTTGATGGGGCTAATAAACAGCAACTTTTTGTATATATAACTCTTCCTTTATTAAAGCCTATAACTTTATTTGTAATTGTTATGGTTACGATCACTATATTTAACATCTTTACACCAGTTTATGTTATGACTTCAGGAGATTACAACGCCTCACCAGTCGATAGCGTCAGAGTACTAGTCTATGATATTTATCAGAATGGCTTTCGATATTATCGGATGGGTTATGCTTCTGCCGAGTCTCTTTTGTTGTTTATAATAGTATTCATCATTACTTTAATCCAATTGAAAATTGCTAAAAGTGAATAATAGATGATGTAGAAAAAGAGAGGAATTAGAAAGCAATGAAATCAGTAAATAAATTTATTGGAATAATTAAATCAGTATCAATTCATTTTATTTTACTTATAGGTGCATTAACTATGCTTCTTCCATTTGTATGGATGTTTCTTACTTCTTTTAAATCTCCTCCTGAGATAATTGCTTGGCCACCGACTTTTATACCAAAACATCCAACAATAGAAAATTACATTACTGTATTCACTGTAATACCGTTTTTAAGATTCTTTCTGAATACTTTATTTATCTCAATGGTGGGAACAGTAGTTACATTAGTTACTTCCTCAATGGGAGGATATGTTTTTGCAAAGTATAAATTCCCGGGTAAAGAGATCTTCTTTTTGCTTATTATAGGCTCATTGATAGTACCATTTCAAGCTTACATGATTCCATTATACTTAATAACATATCGAATGCACTTGATCGATACTTATACAGGAATATTAATAACTCAACTTGTAAGCTCCTTTGGTATTTTTTTTATGCGTCAAAATATTTCTGCTATACCAGATGAATTGTTAGATTCTGCGAGAATAGATGGATGTTCAGAATTTCGTATATATTATGATATTATTTTTCCTTTATCTAAATCAGCTTTTTGTGCATTAGGGATTTTTATATTTCTGAGTATTTGGACTTTTTTTCTCTGGCCACTTTTAATAACAAACTCAACAAATAAGATGGTTGTTGAACTTGGATTGGCTGTGTTCGGTTCCCGATACGGGATACGATATGGTCCAATGATGGCAGGAGCAGCAATTACTGTGATACCTGTTTTGATGGTCTTCTCAATTTTACGGAAAAATATTATAGAAGGAAGTACTTTGACTGGTCTAAAGTTTTAGACATTAAGACAAGTTTCTAAAGGAAAGCAAAGAGGCAGGAAAATGGGAGGAGTAAAATGGAGAATATATGTACCAGCGGAGGTTATTACAGAATATGCAGGTGTTAAATTAAGAGAATATTATACTAACCCTGAGATTATGTTAAGATCTCAATTAAAAGTAAAAGATATTTTTAATAAGATTTACGGTTTGCCTGATGCTGTAACTGTTTCCCCAGATTATGGCTCTTATGTTGAAGCAAGTATGCTAGGCTTGAAAATAATTTTCCCTGAGGATGGAGTACCTTGGCCTGAAGGACCTATATTGAAAAGCATCAAAGATGTAAATAAATTAAAAATTCTTAATCCTTATAAAGAAGGACTTATGTCTCGAGCTATTCAGACTTATTATTATATGAAAGAAAAGGTAGGTAAGAGAATTAATATAGAATTAGGAGGTACTGAAGGTCCTATTACAACTGCTGTGTTATTAAGAGGGCAAGAATTTTTTGTGGACTTATATCTATATCCCAAAGAAGTTCATAAGTTATTGGAAATAGTTACGGAGGTTTCTCTTATGTTGAGAGAAGTAATTGAAAGGGTAACAGGAGAACCTATAAGAAGTACTGGTATAGCAGATGATTATTCCGGGATGCTTTCCCCAGATCAATACATAGAGTTTGCTTTTCCTTATCAAAAGGAGATCTATAATGTTTTCGGAAAGGAAGAAAGAATTTTCCATTGCGAGTTATTAAGAAAAGAACACCTAAAATTTCTCTCGCAGCTTGGTGTTACTTTTTATGATCCAGGAGGGGATCAATATCTAACAATTAAAGATATTAAAGAAGAAATAGATATCCCTTTCTCATGGAATATCAAGGCATTTCATACTCTATTATATGGGACTCCTGAGAGTATTAAGAGGGAGTACCGTCAAGCTGTGGCTGATGGTGCTCCCTGGATTGTTACCGAGCTAGTCCGAAAAATTCCTCCGGAAAATATTAGGGCATTCATAGAGGTAGCTAAAGAATATGAGTAGTTCGTAAATATTCAATAAGATTAAAGAGGAGTATACTAATGTTTAAAAAATTGGCTATTGAAGGCGGAGAACCTGTCCGTAAAGATCCCTTCCCTCCCCGTATTCAATTTGGAGAAGAAGAACTAGAAGTTGTAACAGAAATTATTAAAGAAAGCATGAAAGGAAATGAGAAACTAAGAAGGTATTCTGGGCCTCATGTAGAAAAATTTGAAGAAGAATTTGCTCAATATCATGGAGCTAAATACGGTGTTGCTTCAACCTCAGGCACTGCCGCTGTACATTTAGCTGTAGCTGCACTGGATCTTGAGCCGGGAAGCGAGGTAATAACTACGCCAATAACGGACCAGGGAACAGTTATTCCCATTCTTTATCAGAATTTAATTCCTATATTTGCTGATATCGACCCAGAGACTTTTAATATAAGCCCAAACTCCATTGAAGAAAGAATTACCAATAAAACAAAAGCTATTATTGTAGTTCATCTTGCAGGACAGCCAGCAGACATGGATCCTATTATGAAAATAGCTAAAAAGTATAATCTCTGGGTAATTGAAGATGCCTCTCAAGCTCATGGAGCAGAGTATAAAGGGAGAAAAGTTGGCTCAATCGGGGATATAGGATGCTTTAGCTTAATGAGTGGGAAGCATATTACCAGTGGTGGTGAAGGAGGAATGACTATCACAAATAATAGCAAATTTCGAGAAAAAATGAGATCTTTCGCTGACAAGGGACGAGCTTTTCCGGATAGAACAAATTTTATGTTTCTTGGTATGAATTATAGAATGACAGAAATCCAGGCTGCTATTGGTAGAATTCAACTAAAAAAATTACCACAGATTATTGCCACTCGAAAAATGCTTTGTGAAAATTTAAGAGATTCTATGTCTTCTTTGAGAACGATTAAGTTCTGGAAAATTATCGACGATGTTAAACCCACTTATTGGTTTTGTTTCTTTAAGTTGGATCTCAATTCTTTAAAGGTAAATAAAGAGAAAATAGTAGAAGCGTTAAATATGGAAGGAATCCCTGTCGCTTCTCATTATTTTGATGTAATGTATAAACAACCCTGGATAAAAAATAGAAAAACCTATGGTAGATCTCAATGTCCATGGTCCTGTCCATTATATGGGAAAAAGATAAGTTACATCAACACCTGTCCCGATGCTGAGAAAGCAGTTAAAGAACATATGACTTTAATGCTTCATGAGAGTTGTACGCAAAGAGAAGTAGAAGATACTGTTAAGGCATTAGAAAAAGTCGAAAATCATTACTTAAAATGAGGAGAAAAAATGGTAAGCAAGGGAGAAAGAGTGAATAGGATAAGAAAAATAAATTCAGATGTGGCGGATGCCATAGAGTTAAGAGAACCTGAGAGAGTCCCTTATATTATGCACGGAGGATGTCCTTACGCACAATGGAGCAATAAAATTAAAGTCTCCGAAGCAATGCTTGATTCTGAATTATTTGCAAAGGCATGTCTTAATACAATTAAACGACACGATATAGATGGGTTTTTCCCTATTGGTTCAAGTATCTCAAAAAGAATGCTTAAAGAAAATGAACTAATAGAGAAAAGTGGAGTAAAGTACCTTGTTGATCCCAAAAGCAAGAAACCAATTTTGAGAATTTCAGAAGATGGATTTCCTGAAAAAATAGCATTGGTAGATAAGAGTTTAGCCATGGAGCTTAATGAAGAAAATGTAAAAAGTGTTTATATACCTAGTATACAAGAAATGGAAGAAGATGGATTGGCCGATGTTATCAAAATTGTAGCAGAGGAAGTAGGAGATAAAATATTATTAGGATCGGGAGCGAGTAGTGCTGATAGTAATGTCATAAGTGCAATAGGATTTGATCAATTCTTAGACGCTACTTTTGAAAAACCTGAGCTTTTAGATATGTACCTTCAAAAAGAGAATCAACGTGTTATTCGGGAGGCGATTTTAGCATTAAAAAGTGGCTGTCATATTGTTTATACTACCGCTTCTTGGTCAGGACTTCTCACGCGAGAGACTTTCTTAAAATTTTCTTATAAATACCACCAAGCACTTGTTGAGGAAGTTCATAAACAAGGAGGGATAGTTCTTTTTTTTGCCAGTGGATTTCAAGCTCACCTAATGGATTTGTATGTGAATATGAAGCCAGATATTTTACTAATCGACCAAGATGACATAGGATGGGTTAAGAAAAATTTTGGGAATAAGGTTTGTCTTCAAGGAAATATAAATCCTACCGATATTCTCAAGAGTTCACTTGAGGATATTGAGAGAAAAGTAAAAGAGTGCATTCGAAAAGCAGGGTATGGAGGAGGATATATTTTTGATTCTTCTGATGAACTGGCCCGAGATACTTCACCTTCAAAAGTAGATTTTGTAATCAAAACCTTACGGAAATTTGGAAAATATCCGTTACAAGTTTAAAAAAGAGTTTATTCAAAAGTCTCTGTTTATTTGCAGTGAAAGGAGAGACAAAAAAGATGAAAAGAGAAAAACTCGCTCTACTGGGAGGGAGAAAAGCTGTAGTTACCAAGCATGAATTTAAATGGCCAATAATTACTGAGGAAGAAATTAGCGAAGTAGTAAAAATAATGCGAAAAGGAGAAATATCTATCTCAAAAGTTGTCAAAGAATTCGAACAGGATTTTGCTGCTTATCATGGAGTAAAATACGCTTTAGCTCAAAATAATGGAACAGCAGCTCTTCATTCTGCTTGTTTTGCAGTAGGAGTTGAACCAGGTGATGAAGTTATAGTTCCTTCCTATACCTGGTGGGCAACAGCTACTCCAATTCTTTCTTGTAATGGCATACCTATTTTTTGTGATATAGATCCTAAAACTTTATGTGCTGACCCTCAGGATATAAGGAGAAAAATAACACCTTACACAAAAGCTATTATAGTAACTCACATGTGGGGACATCCTTGTGAGATGGATGAGATAATGAAAATTGCTAAACTTTACAAAATCGCTGTAATAGAAGATGCCTCTCATGCTCATGGAGCTATTTATAAAGGGAGAAAAGTAGGGACAATTGGAGATATAGGCTGTTTTAGCCTTCAAGGGAGTAAACCTATGGTTGCTGGTGAAGGAGGAATACTAATAACAAATAATCAGGAATATTATGAACGAGCAGTAGCTTTGGGTCATTATGAGCTAATTAATGAGCTTCCCAGTGATAAATATAAAAAATATGCCCATACAGGTTTAGGTTGGAAATATAGAATGCATCCTTTAGCCGCGGCGATTGCCAAAGTTCAACTTAAATACTTAGATGAAAGAATTGAAATGCGAAGGAGAAACCTTGAGTATTTAACTATGGGACTTACAGGAATTAGAGGTATCAGACCCCCTTATACAGCTCCCTATGTAACACGAGGAGGATGGTATGAGTATAGAATTTTGTATGAACCAGAAGAACTCCAGGGAGTTTCCAGAGAAAATTTCATAAAAGCTCTTCAAGCAGAAGGAGTAAAAATTGATACAGAGAGATATCCTCTTTTACATTTAGAGCCTTTATTCCAAGAGAGAAATTTATATGGGAAAGGATGCCCGTGGAGTTGTTTATATGCTAAGCAAAAGGTGACTTATCAAAAAGGAGATTTGCCAGTATCTGAAAAGATACATTCCCGATTGATGAGTTTACCTCCTTTTACTTTACCCTGTAGGGAATTATTAGATCAATATATTAAAGCATTTAAAAAAGTTACAGAGAACTTACATCAATTAAGACAAGCCTTTCTTTAGAAGAAACAACAATATGAAATATAAAGATAATTTTGAGGAAGTGATAAATAGATATAGAGCTTTCTGGAAAAAAGAAAAAGCAGATAGGGTATTATTTTTAGCTGATCTTGGTCCTTCGTTTGATCCGCCAATTAAATATCATTTACAACCGGAGAAACAATTTGAACACTTTGACAAAGTTTTCAAGGAGAGAAAATCATACAAAGATGATTATTTACCCTGTGCAACTCCCAGATTGGGATTAGCAACCTCTGGTGGTATTTGGGGTTGTGAAATTGAGTTTACCTCTGAGAGTAGTTGGTGCAAAAGTCATCCCTTAGATAATTGGGATAAATTAAGTAATATTGTTCAGTTCAAGCGAGATTCCTTCTGGTATCAAACTATACTTAAGCAGACAGAGTACCTTTCAAGAAGAAGTGATGGCAAGTTTTGCGTTGGTCAACTTGATCCTCTTGGCCCGGCTGACATCATAGATCAGTTACGAGGTACTTCTAATTTCTTATTAGACTTTTATGAACATCCTCGAGAATTAAAGAAGTTAGCTGAAATAATTGCTAACCAGTATATCAAGAATCTTAATGAAATTCATTCTCTATTACCTCATCCTGCTAATGGGACATGTTATCGTATAGGAATATGGAGTCCAGGAAGAGGTGTTTGGCTAGGAGAGGATATTGCCAATAGTTTTTCCTCGGATCACTATAGGGAATTTATAATGCCCTGGGATAAGAAAATTATTGAGAGTTTTGATCATTCATATTTTCATCTGCATACTTCTGCCCTTCATATTCTCGATGATTTAATGGAAATTAAGCGTTTGAATTGTATTGAGTTTGCAGAGGATCCGAATTATCCCACGATAAATATTATTTCTAAAATAAGAAAAGTTCAAAAAGAAAAATGCGTGATCGTCACTTGCAATAAGGATGAAGTAAAAGATATGTTGAAATCTCTGGACCAAAATGGGTTATTACTTTATATTCGGGGATTAGAGAATGGGGAAGAAGTAGATGAATTTGATAAAAAGTTGAAAGAATTAGCCTAGGAGACTGGTGAAAAAGTCCTGAATTTTTATCATATTTTTACCTGAATCTTTGCTCTTTCTCAAGATAAAAATTTTACAACCCCCCTTTCCTGTGTTACAATAAAGGTGATTTTTTACCTCATAAAATACCACAGAAAGAAGATAAACAAACCTTCTTTTTCGACACTGATTTTGCCTGTGCTCATCTTATTGATAAAAATAGTCTCTATGCAAAGAGGCACGATCTTGCAGATAAGGTAATAAAAGATAATGACTTTGTTGATATATACTGCCTTGTAATGACCGACCTTCTGTACCCCCAGCAAGAGAATTACCGAAGTTCTTATCTTACAAACCTGTGAGACTCTATCTAATAGAGAAGCTGTTGAGATGGTACGTTTTAACATAAAATGGAAATACGCACTTTGTGTCCCAACAAACTATGAGGCTTTTAAGAGGTGGTATAAGAAGGATTCTTTTCTGTATGAATAAGAAGACAAAATCAAATCTTCCTCTCAAGCTTATGGGAAAGGCGATCCCAAATCAAAGATCAACTGGGAAGATAAAAAAGAACGTGAGGAGTTTTTATCCCTTTTAGTCTTAGATGCAAGGAAAGTTTTATCTCACATTGATACCAGCAGAGAGGATCTGGATCCTAAGCTAAGGGATGCTGCCAACCTTTTAGCTAAAATAGTTTCCCAGGATACACAGGAAGATGAAACTGGCAGGCCCAGAATAAAAAGAGGAGTTGCCAAAGACAGAGTCATCTCCATAACTGATCCTGAAATGCGCCATGGAAGAAAATCTTCTACTGGCAAATTCAATAGATATAAAACTCACATTATCAAAGAGGCTAAGAAAGAGTTTGATATAGACCTTGAAAGGGAGAGGGTAATGTGCCCGGAAGGAAAAACTACCACCAAATGCCACAAGAGTAAAAATTCTGAAGGGGAAACTGTAAGATCTTTGTTTTCCCCAAGGAGGTTTGTCAGGCCTGCCCCAGAAAAGATGAGTGCACCAATGCCAGGAATACCGGAAGATGCATCAGCGCAGGTCCTTATGAGGAATATCTACAAGAGGCAAGAAAGATACAGAAAACTGAAGAGTTTAGATCTATAACCAAAGGCGTCTGCCCATAAGAGAAAGATAAGCAAATTAACTACTAATTTTTAAAAGTAGGAGCTAAATTCCTAATTATCAAGATGAATTTTACCAAAGGAGTTAAATAGTGGTAAACTTTTTGATTTCTTTTAAGAAAAATTAAAAGTTGCCAGTAATAATCACCTTCGTGGAGAGACTTTCCACCTCTCTTCGAGGTTTAAGATCTTTAACAGTTCTATCAGCACCTTAAAAGTTTAATGTTGGGACCAGAACCTTTCGGTACTATTTGCTACGCATCCTCGGTCATTTATGAGAGTAAGCTTACTTCCTTTTGAGTGTACCGCTCCAGTGTGTTGCAGAAAAGGAAGAGCTGCCACAGCGTGTGTTAGCATCTTCAGCAAATAGACCCAGGAATGCTCACTTTCAAATAGCGCTTTAGACTGCAAGGAGGAGGTGCATTTTCCCTCTTCTTATCCCGAAACTCTCAAGGATTAGAATAGGAAGTTTCGGTCCCAAAGTCAAATTTTTAAAGAGCTGAGGATATAGGGATATTGGGTATAACTAACCATGTACCTATTATCCTAACTAAACATGTTATATGAGGAGGGGAAAGGTGTTTAAATTAGGTGTATTTACCGATGAGGTTAGTCAAGATTTTGAAAGAGCACTTCACGTGATTAAGAAAGACTTTCAGGTGAATTATGTGGAACTACGCACAATGTGGAACAAAAATTTAATCGAACTTGCTGATACTGAAATAAAGTATGTGAAGAAATTACTTGATAAGTACAATCTTCAGGTTAGTTGTGTAGCTTCTCCTTTTTTAAAGTGTGATTTGATAGAGGAAAAAGGGGGAACAAAAAAGGATACCTTTTTTAAAGGTGAAGGGGGATATAAAGCTCATCTTTCCATTTTGGAGCGATCGATTGAATTGGCAAAGATCTTCTCTACTAAATTAATAAGGTCCTTTTCCTTTTGGCGGGTTAAGGACTCTATTGATTATGAAACTTGGCATGAAATAGTCTATAAGATCAAATTTGCTGTGAGTAAGGTAGAAAAAGAGGGACTTATTTTGGCTTTAGAGAATGAGCATGAGTGTAATATTGCTACCGGAGCTGAGGCACGTAAATTAATGGAACAAATTAATTCTCCCCATCTTGGTCTCATCTGGGATCCTGGTAATGCTTTCTTTGCGGGAGAAATACCTTATCCTGATGGATACAATTTGATTAAAGATCGAATAGTACATGTTCATATTAAGGATGCTGGGAAAAACGAGAAAGGAGAGCTTATTTGGCTACCAGTAGGTAAGGGCGAAATCGATTTCCAGGGACAATTCCAGGCTTTAGAAAAAGATAATTTTCAAGGGGTTGTATCTTTAGAAACTCACTATATTCCTAAAGGTGGGTCTGCTGAAGAAGGAACAAGAGAATCATTTATTGGTATGAGTTCTATCTTACAATCTTTGGGAATTAAAACAGTATAACAATGCAAAGCATGCTATAAGGAGGAACTTACTGTATGTCTTCAGAAAAGAAATTGCGTTTTGGAATAGTTGGTGCAGGAGTAGCTGGTTCTTTACAAGCTGAGGCTATAGTTTCTCTGAAAGAAGCAAAATTAGTTGCCATAGCCGCCGTTAGTGAGAAAAGAGTCAAAAAATTGGCTGAAAAATATGGTGTAACTTATTACACAGATTATAAGAAGATGCTAAAACGGAAAGATATAGATATAGTGAGTGTATGCACTCCAAGTGGATGTCACAGTGAAATCGCTGTAGCTGCTGCAGAGGCAAATAAGCATGTAATTGTGGAAAAACCAATTGAAACTACTTTAGAAAAAGCTAATAGAATAATTAATGCTTGTAAAAATAAAGGGGTAAAACTCTCAGTAATTTCTCAGCACCGTTTTGATATAGGAGTATTAAAGTTACACAGAGCTCTTGAGGAAAATAAATTTGGTAGATTAATTTTGGGTGATGCTCATGTTAAATGGTATCGCTCTCAAAAATATTATGATAGTGCCAACTGGCGAGGTACTTGGGAGCTCGACGGGGGAGGGATATTAATAAATCAAGCTATTCATACTATTGATTTATTACAATGGATAATGGGACCTGTAGATAGTGTTTATGCCAATGTAGCTACTTTAGCTCATAAAATAGAAGTAGAAGATGTGGCTACAGCACTTGTCAAATTCAAAAATGGAGCTTTAGGAGTTATTGAGGGTTCTACCGCCATTTATCCAGGACAACCAGAGCAATTGGGGATCTATGGTGAAAAAGGGACTGTAATACTTGAAGGAAACAGAATTAAGAAATGGGAATTTATGGATAGAAAAGAAAAATTTATTGAAGAAAGAAAAATTAGTACTGGAGCATCTGATCCTAATGCTATTGGTTCAGAGGCGCACAAGGCACAAATTAAAGATATCATCGAGGCAATCAAGGAAGACAGAGAGCCTGCTGTTACAGGAGAAGAAGGCCGAAAAGTATTAGAGATAATATTAGCTATTTATAGGTCAGCAAAGACAAATAAACCTATAAAACTGCCTCTTTCTTGAAAAATCAAATAAGAAACATTTCGAGCTTAAGTTTTATCATCTTAGTCTTATAACCTATCCCATGTTTGCCACCTGATTCTGGAAACCTGCATAAATAAAGGATAAAATTTTTCATTTGGCACTACAAAGTGTCAAAAACCGCTTCAGTTCTTTATTTTATGGAT
>JAGHCO010000098.1 GCA_021160405.1 Candidatus Aerophobota bacterium | reverse complement strand
ATATTGGGAGTTACTCGTTAATAGCACTAAAGGGAGGAATGTCGACAATGCAGAGAAAGGAAGCATATTCATTAGCTGTAACACTCTTTATGCAAAGACCATTATTAGGAATAGAGACCGGTGGGTTTCCGGGAGGCTACCCACATAATATTTTCTTAGAAATTGCTACAGAAAACGGCCTTGTAGGATTGATTATATTTATCTGTTTTCTTTTTGCAATTGCTCGAATAGGATTTCGATATTTAATTTCTTATTTTTCAAGGCTCGATAGACAATCAAGAATTACAGCTTTGATTATTTTAACGGTAAGTTTATCTCTATTCGTAGAGAAGCAATTTAGTTATGGGCTCGATATGCATAAGGACTTATTTGCATTTTTAGGTTTAGTGGTAAATTTACCATTGATTGCGCGTTCTAACAAAGTAAATGGTTCCCTAAAAAGGAATAAATTATGGATTACAAAAAGCTCTATGAAAAACAATACGGAGAGAAAAGGCTTGTAAATAGTCCTCAAAGGCAGTTTTTGGGCTTGCGTAGGCTTTTGAAGAAGTACGATTGGGATCGATATGCCATAGTTGAACAGCTTACCGATCCTGGCGAAAGGATTTTGGATATCGGTTGTGGAGAAGGGGATATGTTGAGAAAGCTTTCGGGGAAATTTAAGGAACTTTATGGATTGGATATTTCACCATCTCGTCTACGAGAGGCAGAAGCAAAAATGAAGGAATTTTATCCTTCAGAAGGTTCCAAATTTAGGTTTATTGAAGGGAATGCAGATGATCCCTTGCCATTTCAAGATAATTTCTTTGATGCAATTATTTGCATGGCAGTAATGGAACATGTCTATGATGTTTTCTCTTTAGTGAAAGAGATGTACCGAGTGCTTAAGCCAGGTGGCTATGTAGTTGCGGAAGTTCCCAATATTGCTTACTTTAAAAACCGCTTATCTCTTCTTTTAGGACGACTCCCTGTTACAAGTTCGCCCTTCAATTGGCAGGAAGTAGGCTGGGATGGAGGACATATTCATTATTTCACGATGAAGAAATTTTGTTGGTTATTTGAATCGCAAGGATTTAGAATAGAAAAGAGAACTGGGAGTGGCTTTTTGGCTAAATTTAGAAATTGGTGGCCATCACTTTTAACCGGTGATTTAGTTATAAAAGGTAGGAAACTGCAAAGGTGTGAGGAAAAGGAGAAAAAAATTAGCTAAGATGCATAGAAAAAAACAGAATCGTAAAATAAAACTTTTATATTTACCAGAATATCCGTTCTATCGGAGATTAGCACAAATCAACAAAGAACAACGACCTTGGGATATATATACTTGGGTAATACAGGTTGCTCCTCAATATGGGATAGATATGGACACTATCTCCGTAGAGAATAAAGTTTTGCTTCGAGCGCCGATGTCTTACAAGATAAGAGGTTTTTTACAAGTCGTAAAAACCCTGTTTGTTTTATACCGATATGATATTATATTAGCATGGCGGGGACCTTGCGTTCCCATTCTGGTGGCTCGCTTTTTCTTCCGATGGAGGAAACCTAAGATAATAATTATTGCGTGGAGACCGTTTGATACAAAATCCCGTGGTGTAAAACATCGTTTTAAAAAAATGTTAGCTAAAATAGCAACTTTAATGTCTGACAAAGTAATCGTTGTTTCTTCTCCTCAAGTGAAGCAATTCTCGGATGCTTTGGGAGTAAGTGAAGAAAAGATCTCCTTTCTTCCCTATGGAGTTGATTGTAAGTTCTTCAAGCCAGCAAAAAGTGAGGTACAGAGGGAAGAACCATTTTTGGTTACTATTGGAAATGTATATAGAGATGATGCTCTTTTGTTAGATGTAATAAAGGATATACCAATAAAAATGATCCGCGTTACTACGTTTAGCTCTGTTGCTAAAAAGCTTGAAAAAAGGGCTATGAGGAAGAGGTTGAAGAATGTATCAGTAAGATTAGGTCTCCCTTATTCAGAATTAGCAGACTTATTGCAAAAAAGTGCCTTTGTGGTTTTACCACTTATTTCAACCGATCAGCCTGTGGGATTGACTGCTTTGATGGAAGCAATGGCAGTAGGAAAACCAGTTATTGTTACAAAAGGGTTAGCATGTACGGATTACATAATTGATGGAGAAACTGGAATTCTTGTGAAACCAGGAGATAAACTGCAATTGAAGAAAAAAATTTTGGAGCTACTTCGAAATCCAGAGAAAAGGGAGAGAATCGGCCTTGCTGCACGCAGAGCCATAGAGAGAAAATTTAGTCTTGAAATAGTTGCTCGTAAGTGGATAGATTTAATATGGGAAGTAACACAATGAAAAATCACACAAAAAAGCCGAAGGTCTTTTTCTTAACCAATATTATTCCCCCATACCGAATTCCACTCTTTAATTATTTGTACCATCAAGATGATTTTAAATTCAAAGTCATTGTTTTGGCGGAAAAAGAAAAAAACCGTGAATGGCAAATTCCCAAAGATAAAATTAAATTTAATTATCAGATTTTGCCTGGTTGGCATTTATTTATTTGGGGTAAAAAGAGGGAAAGAGCAGTTCATTTGAATAGAAATGTGTTAAAAACGCTTTGGAAATATAATCCCAGTGTAGTTATCACCTCGGGTTACGATTCATTAGCTTATTGGCAGGCACTTTTGTATTGTAAAATTTTTGGAAAGAAATTTATCTTATGGAATGGAACTACCTTGTTAAGTACTGGTAGTGTAAGGGGGATTCGGGGTATATCTAAAAGAATTATAGTCAAAGGTTCGGATAAATACATCGCTTACGGAACAAAGGCAAAGGAATATTT
>JAGHCO010000149.1 GCA_021160405.1 Candidatus Aerophobota bacterium | reverse complement strand
TTAAATTCTTAGCCGAGGGAAAAATTAAACTTAATGAAATAAAAAAGACCAAGCCTATCCGCCTTAATCTTTAAGAAAAACACTTAGCCACAGATTCATGCAGATGAAAACAGATAGGGTTAAATATATATGATAATAAAAGAAAAATATCAGCGTCCATCCGTGGCTGAAAAATCAAAAAAATGAGAATACTGTGTATTGATTGTGAGGGACCAATTACTAAAAATGATAATGCTCTTGAGCTTTGCCAGCATTTCCTTCCTGATGGAGGAAAGTTCTTTTCTCTTGTAAGCAGGTACGATGACTATTTAGCTGATGTAGTAAAAAGAAAAGGGTATCGGGCAGGTACTACCTTAAAATTTGTCGTTCCTTTTTTAAAGGCTTATGGAGTAAGTAACAATCAAGTTAAAGATTATTCAGCTTCTCATCTCCTTTTGTTTCCAGGAGCTAAAGACCTTCTCTCTCAAATACAATTAGAAATGCCTACATTCATAATTAGCACCAGTTATAGTCCCTATATTGAAGCTCTATGCGAGGCAACAAATTTTCCTTATGAGAATACTTACTCTACAAAGATAGATTTTGATAGATATTCTCTCTCTTTAAAACAGATAGATAGACTAAAATTTCTTTACAGAGAAATTCTTAACTTACCAGAAATAGATTTACAAGGAGTAAAAAGAGAAGAAGAGCTTTCTAAAGAAAGTAAAACTACCTTAAAAATGTTGGATGAGATACTAAATGAAGAAATTCCCTCAATGAGATGTGGGAAAATTTTAGATGAGATAAATCCAGTGGGAGGAGAAGAAAAGAAAAAAGCAGTAATTGATGCTTTAAACAGAGCTAAAACAACTATTTCTCAGGTAATTTATGTAGGGGATAGTATTACCGATGTAGAAGCTTTAAAGTTGGTAAGGAAAGGGAGGGGTGCCTCTGTCAGCTTTAATGGAAATCGGTACGCTTTAAGAGCGGCAGAATTTGCCCTTATAGCTTCCCGTAATTTCCCAATTTTTCTTCTATGCAGGGAATTTAATAAAAGGGGGAGAAATGGGGTGAAAAGTTCAATTCTTTTGGATAGAGAAAAACTAAACTTTAAAATTGAAATTTATTTTTCCAGAGTAACAGAGGATAATCTACCCTTTTTAATTCAGAAAAGTGAGGCAATGAGAAAAAAGATAAGAGGAGAAGAGGCAGGGAAATTGGGATAAAAATAGTAATGAAGTAATGTGTGACGGGTAAAAAGTAAGATGTGAGACGTAATGAATAAAAGGTTCAATGTTCTACGTTCAAAGAGGCAAAGGTAAATGCGTAGATGCATAAATGAGTAAAAGGAAATTGGTTGAGCCTGCTGATTGGTTGTCAGTTCAAGCACGTTCGAAGCTCAACGTTTAAGTTGACAGTGATTATACTTGTGATATTATGTAGTAAATGGATGTAATATTTAGATGGAGGAATAAATATGGCTATAAAAGAAAAGGTAACCATTTCCTTGCCAGAAGAGGTAGTAAACGCTTTGAGGGAGGAAATACCCAGGAGAAAAAGAAGCAAGTTTATAGCTGAAATGTTAAAAATACAACTTAAGAAACTGAAAGAACAAGAGCTAATAAAAGCATATAAAGAGGCTTATAGCGAAATAGAAAAGGAAAATCAGGAATTTAATGGAGTCTCGGGTGATGGCATATCCTAAAAAGGGAGAGATATATCTGGTCAATTTTGACATTACTATTGGACACGAGGTCAAGAAGAAAAGACCTGCCTTAATCATATCCAACAATATCCATAATCAGTATTCACCTCTGGTTACAGTAGCTCCTTTATCTTCCAATGTGAATAAAGTCTATCCCTTCCAAGTATATATCTCAAAGGGAATGGCTGGTTTAAACGATAATTCTAAGATAATGATTGTACAGCTTAGAAGCATAGATAAGAGAAGATTGCTAAATAAAATAGGGACCATTGAGGACAAAAAGATTTTAGAGAAAGTGGATAGAATTATCAGAGAACATTTTAACCTGTAAGTAAAGAAATTTAATTTTTGTAAGGATATAGATTATAGTGAGAAGGCTATTAAAAAATGAGAATAGAAAATCTTAATATTTTGCAGAGTTGTTTTTTTAGCTCTCAATTTAACCAAGGAAGAGCAACTTGAGATCTATCAAGCAGTGGTAAAGCTTGTGAAAAATAAGCTTGTTGAAGCATGTAGGAGGAGAATATGCCTCGTAAAACAATGGAAGTTAGTGTAGAGCCTACGGTTCTTAAATGGGCAAGGGAAAGTATTGGCATAGATAATCGAAAGGTTGCAAAACGGCTGAATGTGAGTGTCGATACGGTCACTAAGTGGGAATTGGGTAAAAAAAAACCTACCCTAAGAATACTTAAGGAACTCGCTTACTTTTATAAACGACCTCTTGCAGTTTTCTTTCTACCGTCTCCTCCTAAAGAGCTACCTTTACCAACTGATTTCCGAGTTTTACCCAAACAAGAAAAAAGTGTGTTATCTGAGAAAACTCACCTAGCTTTACGAAATGCCAGACATCTCCAATCTTTAACTATAGAGTTAGCAGAAAGCATTAATCGTGAACTTGTTATTAAGATTGGTAAGGCTAATCTAACAGATAATCCTGAAGTAGTAGCAATGGAAGAAAGAGAGCGCTTAACCATGGGACTACAGGAACAATTTGACTGGAGAAATTCGCTAGAGGCTCTTAATGAATGGAGAGAAAAGGTAGAGAGTTTGGGCATTCTTGTATTTCAATTTGCAATGCCTGTGGAAGAAGCAAGGGGATTTTCACTAACAGAAGGTGGCCTTCCTTGTATAGTGCTTAATTTACATGATTCAATCAATGCAAGAATTTTTACTCTTTTTCATGAATACGCTCATCTTCTTCTGGGCACCAGTGGAATATGCAACTTGGAAGAAGGTTTTGGTAAGTCTTCGATAGAAGAAAAATTCTGTAACCATTTTGCTGGGGCTATTTTAGTTCCGAAAAAAGACTTGTTGCATCATGAGTTAATAAAGCCAATTAGAGCTTATTCGGAAATATCTGATGAGTATTTAAGTAACATTGCTATGAGTTTCAAAGTTAGTCCCGAGGTAATTCTCCGACGAATGAAAATCCTTGGATTGGTCAGTAGAAATCTTTATCAAAGAAAATGCAAAGAATGGAAAATTAAAGCTGAAAGAGAAAAAATAAAAAAAGGAGGATTTGGTCTTCCCCCTGTTAAAAAATGCCTTTTGGAAAAAGGTTTGCCATTTGTTTCTCTCGTTTTAGAAGCACACAAACAAGGTGCAATCACCTACGATGATGTAGCAGACTACCTGTCAATTCGGTTGAAACATCTCAATAAAATAGAACAATTCATTAAGGGTTAGACTTAATGTGGAATCCATTAAGATTTACTGCATAGATACAAGTGCATTAATAGATATGAAGATACTGTATCCTCAGGATATTTTTTCTTCTTTGTGGAAAAACATGGAAAAATTGATAAAACAACGACGTCTTATCTCGCCCTATGAAGTTCTCGAAGAATTGAGAAAAAAAGATGACGAGCTTCTGAAATGGGCAGAGATTCACAAAAGTATGTTTAAGAACTTAGATGCCAATCAATTGGAAAAAGTGCGAGATATTTTACGCCTTTTTCCGAATCTTGTTGATTTCCAAAAGACAACGCCAGATGCTGATCCTTTTGTTATTGCACTCGCTATGTGTGAGGAACAGCAAAGGACATTGTGGGAAGAACAGCGTATAGTAGTTAGCGAAGAAAAACCTGCTCACCCCGGAGCCCGTCCAAAAATTCCTGATGTGTGTAAATCATACGGAGTTGAATGTATTTCACTAATGGAATTCTTTAGAAAAGAGAATTGGCAATTTTAATCTTTAAAATAGTAAAATAGGTACGGCGTTTTAAGTCGAACCTAAATTTTCTTCAAGATGGGAAGATTTATCGAGTAATAGTTGACATGAAAAAGTAGACTTGCTAAAGCAAGAAGTGTATGATGATCAAAGAATACCGTGATCCTCTTTATGGTTTTATTACCCTTGATGAATTAGAACAAAGAATTGTAGATACTTCCTTCTTTCAGCGACTTAGGTATATCATGCAACTTGGAACAACTTATCTTGTTTATCCATCAGCCACCCATACTCGCTTTGAGCATTCTTTAGGAGTGTTGCAGGCTTCCAGTTTTTTGTTTGATCACTTAGCTGGAAATCCTGAGAATCTTGAAATTCTAAAATGGAAGATGACGGATACAAAAAAACATAGAAAACTACTAAGATTAGCATCATTACTTCACGATATCGGACACGGCCCTTTTTCACACACACTTCCGAAGATTTATTTCCGAATGATCTAACACATGAAGATTATACATATAAAATAATTACAGAGACTGAGATAGGTAAAATTATAGACAAAGAAATGGGTAACGGACACAAGGATGAAGTATTTTAATACTTTTAAAAGGTGGGCAGTTATTATTAAGTTAGTAGAGGAAGCTGAAAAAAAAGGAAAGCCGAGTTGGTCATACTTTTATTCAAAAGTTGATATATCTACTTCAGAAACTTTTCGAAATACCTCTGGGCTATACATTTTACATTTACTATTATGGCCCTTATTCAGATGAGGTATGGGGAGACCTCACGGCAATGCAAGATACTGGATTTCTAACCATTACAGCAGATCCTAGTGGATACGGATACAGGATAAAAACAATGAATGGGGAAAAGAAGAAATGGATAAAAAATAAAGTAAAAGATCTACCTGGGGACAGAATAGAAGAACTTGTTGAACTTCTGAGAGATCAACCGGTGCGGATTCTTGAACTTATCGCTACTGCACATTTTATATATAAAGATCTTGAAAAGAAGAACAGATTTTCCGAAAATACCCTTATTAGTGATCTCCGTGCCCTAAAGCCTCATTTTAGTGAAAAAGAAGTTAAGGATGCTTTTAGGATAATGAAAGGAATAGAGAAAAGAAAAAATGAGCAAAGTTCCATACTTATTTAATTCTGATTTACAGAAGAAATTAAACGAGGACGGCTTTGAGAAATTCCTTGATTCTTTAGGTGAGGAAAGATTAAGACAAAAGAAAACCAGAATGGAGAATTTGTTGAAGATTGCTAATCCTGATGAGGCACTTTACAGAGAGCTTATGCTTGCTCTTGGATATAAGAATAACAAAGTTCAGTTTTTGGAATTAGCTATGATTCTACCTTAATTTTCAAACAGCGAGAAGAAAGTAAATATACAGATTTTCTATATAAACTCTATAATTTGCACCCACCTCTTACCACTAGCATTATTACAAGGAGACTGGAGACATAGTTGTTATGCGCCACCGAGAAGCGCGC
>JAGHCO010000100.1 GCA_021160405.1 Candidatus Aerophobota bacterium | reverse complement strand
GCTAAATATAAGCAATCTTTTATTCTTGTTTTCCCTCTCCATCATCTCTCTCCTTCTTACGCGGGGTTATTATGGGGAATACTTTACACTTGGCTCTGGAGGGACAGCAGCAGGTTTATTCTCACTAATATTACTTTTTATAGGACTAATATGGGATACCATCAGGAGTGGAACTCGTTTTGTGGATGGACACTCTAAGAACTTTCCTTCTTCGGGAAGACTACTTTTATATTTAGGTTATGTAATTTTAGGACTTAGCGTTACTCACTTCTTTGTATCTGCTCATAGACTTAGCTTTTTTCAAGCGTTAAGCTTATCTTACTTAAATGGTATCCTCTATCTGGGTATTCCTTACTTCCTTTATAAATTCCTCTATCGGCAGGAAAAATACAAAATACTTCCTGCCCACCTTGTAATTACTCTCTATATTGTGGGCGCCTTTCTCTTTCCTATAGCCAATCTAGCAAAAGGCCTTCTTGCTCCCCTTTATAGTCATTGCACCTTCCTACCTTCTCTTAGTTTAACATTGACTGAGGAATTTCTAAAATTTATCCCTCTTTGCTTTGTTCTTTATTACACTGTCCATTTTAAAGAAAAATTAGATGGAATTATAGCCGCAGGTGCTATAGCTTTAAGTTTTGTAACTGTTGAGATATGCGCTATAGACCTGGTTGAGGAAATATTAACTCCTCTGGTATATGTTCCTGCATCTCTTATTGCAAGAGGAACTCATCTTTTTTCTATAAATGGATTCCATAGGGTATTTCAGTCGGCTTTTATTGTTCCAAAACTCAATAATACAGAAATAGTTCAAATTTTTCTCTCAAACTTTGCCTCCGCTGCCATTATAGGATATTTCCTGGGAACTGTCGGGATGTATAACTGCTGGGCTAAAAAAACGAGAACATTATGTTTAGGTCTATTACTGGCCTTTATATTTAGAGGTTCTTATCAAATCATCTACTATTATTTTGGAGACTATCTTATAGTAACCCGGGCTATTTGGCCCTACCTCTTAGTTTCCGGGTTAGTAATTATTCTCCTTATCTATCTTTCTATAATGGGGGATAGGAGAAAAATCTCACTCAAGAAGATTGGAGTGAGCATAATTACTATTCTCGTTTTTATGGGTATCACCGGTAGTATTCTCTGGAGACAAGTTAAGTTCTCTTTTTACCACAATCCAAAATATAATATTTCCATAAAGTATCCTTCTTCTTGGAAGAAGATCTCTATAGAAAATCCCTTACAAGTTATCGGACAAGAGCCAAAAATAGAGGTAGAAACTCTCTTTATAATTCTTAAAAAGCCACCCGAAGCTTACAGCTTCGCTTTTCCTACCACAATTACAATGAGCACATACCTTATGCCTGAATCTATGAATTTAGAGAAATTGTCTTCTCTTGTCAATAAGATAATGCTTTCTTCAGTGCCTTCTTATCGTCAATTCAACGAAGAAAAATCTTTAATAAATGAAAGAGAAATTTTAAAGAAAGAATATGCTTTTAATCTTAATACTCCTCAGGGCGGAAAATATCTGGTATATGGTAAAGAGGCCAATATTTTGATAGACAAAAGAGTATTTAGTTTCGGTCTTCTCAGTGATTCATACTTTTATAATAAAATGTTACCTTATCTTAATATTATGATAAATAGTTTTAAGCAAATTCACTGAAAACAGATAGAGGGTCTAACCCATGTTTGCCACTTGATTCTGGAAACCTGCATGAATAAAGGGTAAAAATTTTCATTTGGCACTACAAAGTGCTAGCATCCGCTTTAGTTCTTTATTTCAAGAGCAAATACAACCTTTCTTGTATCCCTTCCCCCTCGAGAGACAATCCTATGAATTTCTCCATTAATGTTAAGGCAAGCTATACCAATGGTCTCTGCTACCTCAATGGCATCTGAAGGGGAGAATTTAATATTTTTCTTTTTTAAATTACGTTTTAGGATACAAAGAAAAAGAGCAAGATGGGAGATGAATATATGAGCTTTTATTCTCCTATCAGTTTGGTGATAGTTTAGCCTAATCCTGAGGTTATCTTTAAGCTCCCGGAAAAAATCCTCAACTTCAGATAAGTTCTTGTAGGTACAAATTGCATCGTAGGCTGGGATTTTTGGATTATTGGTTAAAAGAATATAGGTCCCTTCGATTTGCTTTTTTAAGGAGAGGGAAAAGAATCTCAGGCATTCCTATTCTATCCCACAAGGTGCGCGCAATAAGGCAAGGTCCCCAGATGGGGGTTGATTCTCCTTTTATCTCTTCAGGGAAATGCCCTCAGTAAAGAGTTATAGGTATAATTTCCTATGTATATCGAGTAAATTTGGCATTACTAGATAATTGACTTTACCTTTCCAGGTTCTCAAAGAACATCCATCTATATTTTAAAATTCTCTTCTATAAAGCATTATAAAGATTCTCCTGGCAAAAATAGGAGTTGTTAATACGAAATTACCCTTTAAGTGGCAAACATGGGCTAGAAACATTAGATGAATGCCGATTTACTTTCGAAGGACTATCGCTGAAAAAGGAAATTGCTCCATATATTATCG
>JAGHCO010000073.1 GCA_021160405.1 Candidatus Aerophobota bacterium | reverse complement strand
TTTCTGGTAGCCGCAGGCTTTAACCCGCGCTCTGTTTAGCTACGGAAGGGGGAGGACTAAGCTGAGGATGAATCATTAATCGCATTTACGCATTCCCGCACTCCCGCTTTTACAGGAACTTGAATGTTGAGACCTGACCTCCTTTTTCTGATACCTTACGTCTCACGTCTTTCGCCTTATGCCCTTAGCCTCTTCATAAACCTTTATCGTCTTCTTTACCACTATCCTTTCATCAAATTCCTTTCCTTTGATTTTATAAATCCCAATTCTTTAAATATAATGCAAACTCCCACCTACGAAGTGGGAGCGAAAGGCCTTTTCTAAAGTCTACCTTCACTTAAGGCCTTTTTTACCTGTTCTTCAACCCAGATGTAAGTGATTTTTAAACCCTCTTTAAGGGGCATTGAGGGAGCCCAGCCGAGTTTTTCTCTAATGAGTCTGTTATCTGAATTTCTTCCTCTAACACCTTGAGGGCCAGGAATATGTTTTATTTTCAATTTCACGCCCGCAATCTCCATAATCATCTCAGCAAGCTGATTTATAGTAACCATCTCTTCCGAACCTATATTTACCGGCCCTGTCCAATTAGACCTCATAAGCTTAAGAATCCCATCTATACATTCGTCTATATAAAGAAAACTTCTGGTTTGCTTTCCATCACCCCAGATCTCAATGTAATCCAATCCCTTCAACTTCGCAACGGCGACCTTTCTACATAGAGCAGCAGGGGCCTTCTCTCGCCCATCGTTCCACGAACCTTCAGGTCCGAAGATATTATGAAATCTTGCTATACGAACTTCCATTCCATAATTCCTATGGAAGGCTAAATATAACCTCTCACTGAACAACTTTTCCCAACCATATTCACTATCTGGATAGGCAGGATAAGCGCTATCCTCACTACAATTAGGATTTTTAGGATCTTCCTGATTATATTTAGGATAAACACAAGCTGATGATGAATAAAAGATCCTCTTTACATTTCTCCGATAGCATGCTTCCACCATGTTAAGATTAATAAGGGCTGAATTGTGCATAATATTGGCATCATTTTCGCCTATAAATACATATCCAGCCCCTCCCATATCGGCAGCAAGCTGGTAAACTTCGTCAAATTTCATATCAACTGCTTGTTTACAAACATAAGGATCTCTTAAATCCCCAATAATAAAGTCATCTGCTTCAGTTTCACTAAATTCAGGATATTTCAAGTCAACACCCCTAACCCAGCAACCTTCTTTTTTGAGCCTTTTTACCAAATGGCTACCGATAAAACCACCTGCACCTGTTACTAAAACTCTCTTTCCCATGATCTGTCCCCTCCTTCCTTTCTTAACGTATTCAGATTAATAACTCTTAAAATATTGAAAGATCTTCGATAAAGGTTTTAGCACAAAAGTAATGTAACTAGGTTTTAAATCATTTACTTTCCATGCCTTGTAGCATTCAATATTTGCTTTAATAATGTTCACCAAAGTCCTGTTACTTTTCCCTCCTGTCCTCATCTTTACCAGAACTTTTGAGACATAGCAAGACCTAATTTTATATTTTTCTAAAAGCCTTAGCATCAATTCATAATCAGCAGCAATGGGAAAATCTAAATTAAAATAACCATATTTTTCGTAAACCCACCTTTTAACAAAAAAAGTAGGATGAGGTGGCATCCAACCTCTTTTAAACTTCCTCTCTTTAAACTCAGAGGATTTCCAGTATCTTATAATTTTATCCGTATTCTTTTTATCAACATAAACCAAATCACCCCAGCAGCAATCAGCACTGTTTTCTTCTATTGCTTTAACTACGGTTCCAATCACATTTTCATTGGCATACAAATCATCTGAATTGAGAAATCCTATTATTTCTCCTTCTGCCAGCTTCAATCCTTTATTCATTCCATCATAGATACCATTATCCGGTTCAGAAATCCATTTTGAAATATATTTATTGTATTTTTTAATCACATCTATCGTCCCATCGGTAGACCCACCATCCACGATGATATATTCAATATTAGGATAAGTTTGACTTAAAACGCTTTTTATAGCAAACTCTATTGTATTTTTTCTGTTTAAAACAACAGTTATTATGGAAACCAAGGGATTATTTTTCATCATATTTATCCCAGAACTTCTTTATACAATTTAATATATCGCTCTTGAAATTTCTTAATCGAATAATTGTCTAAGACTCGTTTCCGGCAATTTAGGCTAAACGCTTTTCGCATTTTTTCATTATTAATTACTTTTTCCAGCGCTTCACCAAGAGCCTTAGCATCTTTGGGCTCAACTAAAATCCCACGATCATCTGTAACTTGCTCAGGAATTCCACCCACCTTAAACCCTACTACAGGAGTACCACAGGCCATTGATTCCAAAATAGTAGTAGGGAAATTCTCGTCCAGAGAAGTAATACAAAAAACATCTGCGGCATTGTAAATATCGGAAATCAAATTTTTATCGGATATATATCCTAATTGCTTAATATTAACCGCTGTTTTCACCTCTCGGTTAAGGTTAATTCTCTTTCCTATTGTCAGCACCGTCCAATTATCGGCTTTGATATATTTTAAAGCTTCAAAAAAATACTTCGCTCCTTTTCGTTCATCTCTTAAATCCGCGGCGACAGATAGAATCACTTTTTTATCAGGAGCTATTTTTAACTTTTTTCTAATCTCAATTTTATCTTTGGGTTTAAATATCTCTGTATCAACACCATTGGGTATAACTTCAATTCTAAACTTATTTAAATAAGATTCTTTTACTTTATCCGCCAGCCATTGAGATGGACAAACAATAATGGGATTCCATTCGGATGTAAAATATTCTTTTTTCTTTCTCCACATAAATGCTGAGGAATCAAAGTAAGTCTTCGGATACCAGGATAAATTTGGACAATTCCCACACCCTGTCTTCCAGCGATTACATTCAAAAAGATAAGCACACCGTCCCGTTATAGGCCAACCATCATGTAAAGTCCAAATAATAGGAATATTTAACCTTTCTAAAAATCTTATGAAGCTCAAATTCAGATAATATCCGTGAAGGTTGTGAAGATGGATTAAGTCAAATTTTTCTTTTAAGATGAAATTCTCAAGCTGCCTTGTTGAGAGATTACTTCCATATCCTTGCAATCCAGTTGTGCGAGTTAAAAAAGCGTGAAGACAAACCTCCAATTGGCAAGCAAATTTAAACGCCTTTTTATCAGCTGGTCCTGCTCCTCTGCCGTAAGCAAAATAGCTAGAGAACTCAGAGGTTTTATTTAAACCATTATGCAACATTCGCGCTATTTGCGCTGCTCCGCCTTGAGAAAAAACAGTATGTAAAATCAATATTTTCTTCATAAATTTGTGTCAAAATTCATTTCTCTACTACTACTATATATCTAATCGGAGGAAGGAAAAACAATATTTTATCCAAAATAAAATAAATGGATTCGGTGGGAGCTAAAGTTGTAGGGAAATGACCAAAGGGATAGATTTTGAAGTTATTTATTTTTAATTCTCCTAGCAATTCTTGAACATCTTTCTTTTGATAGAAGGTAATATATGGATTTCGTCTTTTGGCTAATATTCTCAAATTATGAAAATCAAAAATAGCCCTGCCTCCTTTTTTTAAAATTCTCCATATTTCTTTGAGTAATTGGATTTCATGGCCTTTTCCTCTCTCTAATGTGTCGGTACAAATTACTACTTCAAAAAGATTGTCCTGAAAAGGTAGCTTTAAATAACTAGCTCTGGTAAAAATAATATTTTCTCTTCTTGAATTAACTGCCAATTTTCGAGCACTCAAGAGAGATTGAACTTCTACCTCGCAATGGATCATTAAAGAAGCCAGAGAAGAAAGATAAATGCTGTAATTGCCGCAACCAGCAGAAACATCAATCATCAACCCTCCTCTCAGGGAAGAAGGTATTAAATTTTTAATTTTATTGCGCTCTTTTTTAATAAAAGCTCGATAGCCCGGTTTTTGTTCAGGAAGAAACCCCCAACCCTTTGAGACTTTTTGCCAATTAAATCTTTCAGTAGATAGCTTTTTGTAATCTTCCTCTGATTTCTTGTTTTCATTTCCAGTTAAGTTCCACTCCGGGAATTTCTTAGGCAGGATTTCAATTAAGTTTTCAGCAAAAATAGGAAATTTTCTCTGGCACTTCTCACACTTTAAATA
>JAGHCO010000023.1 GCA_021160405.1 Candidatus Aerophobota bacterium | reverse complement strand
TTATTTCTAACAGATAATGTTGTGGCAACAGAATATACGAAAAATTGGGTTATGTATGAAGTCAGCCTTGCGTCGAAGGACAATAAGAGAGTATTTGTCTTTGAGCGTAGGGGGATCCCTATAACTTATCCCATCCCGTACTTAACCGATTATATGATATTCGATAAAGACAGCACGAACGATATTTTAGAAATCCAAACTTTAGCGAAGAAAATAAATAAAACCGCCAAAAACGTGCTTAAAGGTATAGCAATTGGTGGATTACTTGGTTCTCCATTTGGGCCATTAGGGTTGCTTATAGGAGTACTAACAGGAGGAACTTTAGGTGCAACTGCATCGGAGAAAATATTAAAAGTTAAATGTCCTCATTGTAAAATATTCTTTAATTATTACTCTTCTAAGTATTCTGAATTCAAGTGCCCTTCATGTAGAGGTGATATTTATTTAAATCCAAGAGGAGTCTAAGTGGTCGAAAAAAGGATTTATCCATACAAAGTAGATACTGTATTTAAATTCTTGAAAGACATATGTGGCAAATCTCCATTTGTAGTGAAAACCGTTGATGAGTCTGTTCATCAGATTATAATATCTACTCGTCCTTCTCTTCTTTCTTATGGAGAAAATATTGAAATTATTGTCCAACCGGAAGGCGATAATGAAACATTGGTTTATATAAAGTCAGAGCCAAAGGCGTTCTTCAATATAACTGCAAAACATACTATAAAACGGAACGTCCAGAGCATATATAGAATGCTTGAGGAAATGCTGCATAAAAATATTTAGCACAGAGTATTACTTAGTAGAATCTTCTTCGTTTTCGTAAAGTAATATAAGTTTCCGAATGTAAAGAGTGTGACAAGTGAGTACACAACCTTCCTTAAAATACTATGGCGAGCCATTAGTTATTTACAGGGGGCAAGGACAACTGATGTCTGATTCTGGACAAATCATGAAATGCACCTTTGAGACAGGTCAGTTAAGAACTGGTGATGTCATACTACTTTGCAAATTTTCTGATATACATACATTGAGAAATATTAGGAGTTTTCAAGGCCAAACTCAAGAGAACCATCGGGTTCTCTCTACAGATTTAATGATACAAATCCCCTCGCAGGAATATATGGGAATGGGTAGCACGGTCCAAAGCTGGGCTGCGTTTCCTTTGAAAAAATTAAAGATCGAACTTTTCCAACAAGGGGAGAAAGAAGCTTGCACTCTGCGGTTTGGACTCGTCAACCTGAATTTTATACCAATTGAAAAAGTTAGCGGTTTTCCTCATAGAGTGCTTTCTTTTGGTCTCAACACCGGAACGACCACTTATAGAGTGATATTGGATCCAATAGATGATTATCGTGAAAGAATTGATAAAATCAGGGCAACAAAAAGCGTTGATGTCATATGCGAGGCAGTTGTAAATTTACAGGATGGCCAAACAATTGAGGAATTAACACAAATGGTAGGTAACCTTTGTTATGTTTTATCAGTTGCACGCGGCACTCAAATTAGCTGGATCTATCGAGATATTTATTCTTCAGATGGATCGCTATTACGCAAGCTCCATGCTGCGAGAGTAACTAAACCCTATACCGGACTACCCGTTATAGATCCCAGAGATCCCCATGAGACTAAAGCTTTTGTTGAACGAGCGTATTCTGCATACATTCATAAAAAGGACTTATATCGTTTAGATTCCGGAACAATCGATGCATATCTTGACGCAAAACAAGAGTCTGACTTCTTACAGATGAGAGGTCTAAAAATAGTTGTTGCAATGGAGATGGTAGTGTGGTCTGTTGCAAGAGCTTTGGGAGTAAGTGAGAAAATTCTCTGTGAACAGGAATTTCGGCAGTTACGATCCAAGCTTAGACGTCTCATAAAAAATGATATTTTGCAAGGTTCTCAGATGAGAAATAAAAGGGCCCTTGTGTACTCAAAAATCCCTGAGCTTAAGCGACGCTCATTTAAAGACATGCTCAGAGAAATTACTTCTTCAAATAACCTTGATTTACGGCTATCTAAGTATGAAGTAGAGCTTTTTGTTAGGTGTAGAAATTCGTTAGTTCACGAAGGAGATTTTTACTGTAATACAGCCAAACTCAGAGATAGACAAATATGTGCTCCAAAACAGAGCGCAAGCGAGGAGTATTTTCTTCTCACGAATGTTCTTGATAGGATATTTTTAAAAATTTTAGAATACCAAGGCATTTATATTGATTGCAGTCATGATTTTAATAGAGTCATGTTCCCATAAAATCTTGGAATAGGATAATGTTCGTGAAAGGATTAGGAAGCCTTGCAACCTAACTAAGAGAAAGCAAAAAGACTCTTTAACTGTCTATCCTAAAAACTTTTCCAACTTCTGCTTCGAAAAGCTATCCATGGAGTCCTTCTTTACCCAACCTGATTTGCTTTACATAAACCCGAGAGGCCAATCTTGCCAGAGTATCTTGGTTGCCAGACTTCCAATATCATCTTCACCAAAAGCAAAATAGCTCTGCCTCATTTCTCTTTCCTTACTTTAATCTTTTTCTTCAGTTCGGCAAAGCACTTAGGGTACAGAGCATTACCCAGTATACCGAAACAGGAAACTCAGTAATCTAAGCATTGCAGAAATCGCAGAGAGTTACACATCGGGTATGGGATGAGAATACCAACTTTATTAACGAATTCAGTATACTGAAGTTATCCACAGATGAGGTATTGACAGGCTATTTGAGATTAGGGTACCAT
>JAGHCO010000235.1 GCA_021160405.1 Candidatus Aerophobota bacterium | reverse complement strand
GTCTAATCAATTATTAATAAAAAATAAACTTAAGTCAAGAGGTACTCACCTCAGTTCCTGGAAACTGAAGACGTCTCAAATACCCCCAGAGTATCTTTATAAACCCGAGACTATGAAAGGGTCATTTTTTCTTCCTTGACTGGCCTCTATTTTTGCCTCTAATCCGCTTCTGTAAAAGATTTTCAAGTTTTATATACTTGCATTTATTTTGATGTATTTTTACTGTATTTTTGCCAATTGTAATATATCACAAATTAAATACCTATTTAATTTATAGCTTTTAGGGTAGTATCCTAAAAGAATTGTCAGGTCTAAAATTTTCTCTTGTATGGGAATAAGTGTAGTTAAGCTCTTTCATGGTAAAAAGTTCTTATTTTTATACAAAGTTCTTATTTTTATACTAAGATGAATATGAAGTTCCATGGGATGGACCCCGTTAGTCAGACAGTATTTTGTCACGTTAAGATCCACTTTACCACTTTGCTCTTTCTCAGCAAAAATAACCTTAAGCAGGTGTTCTATATAACTGAGTACTGATGTGGTCTTTCTCGGTTATAAAAGTTTATACGCCGGCTGATTCTCTCTTTAGCATCATGAATAGATTCATACTCATTGATGTACACTTCCTCGTATTTCATGCCTCCTCTAGTGACTGAATACAGAAATCAACCTCCAGAGTAGTAGATAACTTGAAGGAGAGGACAAAACGACTCATCCAGTCCATAATGACCACTAAGTATAACCAACCACACCTTTCCTGATATAGGTTATATCGGCACTCCATATCTCATTAACTTCCCTTGTTTTCCTTCCTCTCAAAAGATATAGATATACCTTGGGAGAAGGAGAAGGTTTGAGAGGCTCTTTTTAGGATAAATAGCCTCTATTCCCATAAGCCTCATAAGTTGTTGTATTCTTTTTCTATTGATCTTATAACCTTTTCTTCTTAGAGCCTCTGTTATCTTGCGAGAACCATAAAAGGGCGTTTTGGTGTACTGCTTGTCTATTAGATACATCAGTATGAGATTGTACTCATCCACCACCTGTTTGTAGTACACTGTGGAGCGGACAATTCCCAGAAGCCTGCCTGTTTTGTTATTGGTATCTTTTTATTTTCTCGTTCAAAAAGCTTTACCTTCTCCCTCTACCTGTAAATCCAACTTTTTTGAGATGAGTCCAGCTCCACTTTGAGCCAGCCAATCTGCCTATAAAGCTCTTCGATTAACAGGTTTTTTCTTCCGCTTCTCTTCTTTTTCCATCTTCAAAAAGTTCTACCATTCCCTCTAAAGCAGCCTTTTTTCCACCTTCTTATCTCAAGTAGGATGATCCATATGTACTTACAAGCTCTGCCATGGTCTTTACCTCTTTTACTGCCTCCATAGCCACTTTTGCCTTAAAAGCGGGTGAATAATTTTTTCTTATTCTTTCCATTTCCTGGACCCCTCTTTTATTTTACAGTATCTTAACCTACTGTCCAAATTTTGGGGTCCACTACAGATTTTTCTACCAAAATATGTTTGTTGGCTTTTAAAGAATCTATAGTTACAGAATAATGCATCAAGTTAGGAACCACACTATCTACAACTTTTATGTCTTCCTGTTGTAGGAGTCGTTAATAGTCCCAATAGTTTTCCTTTACTGTGAACATTTTCGGAACAAATGTTAATTCAACCTGTATTAATAATCTCCGTACATTTCAACTCCTTCAAAGAAAGCAAGGATATTTTGCCACGGAACATCTGGTTGTAATACGTGAGTAGGAGCCAACACTAAACCACCATTTTTTCCTAAAATCTCGATTATTTTTTTAACCTCTTCTTTTATCCCTTTAGGAGTACTAAAAACCATAGTAGTTTGAGTTCCTATGCCTCCCCAAAAAGTTAATTTATTCCCATATTCTTTCTTGATTTTTTCAAGATCCATAACTTCGGGTTGAACAGGATTAAGTATATCTACTCCAATTTCAATTAATTCTGGTATTATATCTGTGCAATTACCATCAGAATGATAAAAAATGTAAATTTCTGGATTAATTGCACGCGCAGAGTTAATTACTCTTGATAATCTAGGCTTAAGCCATCTTCGCCACATTGGAAGACTCATCATAAGACCTCTTTGAGTAGCTACATCATCGCCTAGAATTAAAATATCAATACCTGCTTCAACTAATTTTTTTGAAGCTACTGATACTATTTCGGTAACCTTATCAAGAACTACTGTAGCTAAATCCGGATTATTTATAAAATCACATATTAAATTTTCGTATCCTCTTAAATACCAGGAAGTTTCAAATATCATACCAGCATTCTCAGCAAAGCCTGCTACAGCCCATCCTTTCTCCTTTAATTTACTTACTTTTTCTTTTAAACCTTGGTATCTATAATCCTCAGTTATATCTGGAAAAGGGTAAGATTCTACCTCCTGTACTTTTTTAAACTCCCTCATAGGATGGATCATTTTTGTATAATGGTACATCGAACCAGGAATATGTCCTACCCCCCACTCATCGATAAAAGCTCCCTTTGGTAGCTCAGAAATATATTTATGAAAATCTACCTCTTTTTTAGTAGGGTTTAAATGAATACTCCTTACATCAAATCTAAAATACTCAGCTGGATCAATATCACCAATTTTTTCATGAAATAATGCTCTTATACCAGGTGTGTAACCCAAGATCTCTCCAGGCAATAGCTTTGGAACCTTATCAGGTATCTCTCTCCGCAAAGTAGTTAGTACTCTTTCACGGGGTGTCATAACTTTCATTCTCCATTACTATAAAACTGTTTCCTTTTTGTAATGTCGTTTGATAAAGTATCAAATGACATTACATTTACGAGTAGTAAGTACTATACTTTTCTATTATCTGGCACAATACTTCAATATTGTCCAGAGGAACATCTGGATAAATTCCAGCAATTAAGGATAATCCTCCCTTTTTTGAACCAAGTTTCATTATAACTTCTCTCACGTGGTCTTTTATATCTTTAAAACTACCGTAAGGTAATATTTTCTGACGATCAATATCAATCTCTATACATACTTTCCCTTTACACAACCTTGCTATTTTATCTATTCCATTGATTTTGTCTTGAAGATTTAAAATGCTTACCCCACATTCTATAAGATC
>JAGHCO010000230.1 GCA_021160405.1 Candidatus Aerophobota bacterium | reverse complement strand
GCCTATTTAAGGAGAGAATAGAAAAAAGCGAGCTATTGACAAAAAATAAAAATTAATTATAATTTATTTTGCGTAAAAGGGTAAATCCTCAGTAAACCACGTGTCATTGCGAGGGATGAAATCCCGAAGCAATCTCGTTTTTGGGGATTGCTCATTTGTCATTGCGAGCGTAAGCGAAGCAATCTCACGCCTGCCTTTGGCAGGCTCGCAATGACAGTTTATACGTGCTTTTTTGAATATTTACCATTTTTTAATATATATCCCTCAATAAAAATATCCTCATCTATTCTCTTTAAAGAGCTTATCTTTAATTTAGGACTCTTATCTAAGGAATCTATTCCCTTTCCTCCAACCCAGCTAAGTGAGTTTTTCCCTCCTATAATTCGAGGGGAGATAAAAAGATAAATCTTATCAACTAAATTTTCTTCAAAGAAAGAGCCAATTACCTCTCCCCCTCCTTCCACTAAAAGACTCATTATTCCAAATTCTCCCAGGTAGGAAAGAACTTTTTTTAAGGGAACCTTTTCTTCTTTCTCTACAACATTTATCTTAATTCCCTCATTTTTTAAAATTCTCATTTTTTTAAGATTTGCCTTAGGAGTAGTGAAGATTAAAGTAGGTGCTTTTTTTTGGTCCTTTAAAACTTTAGATGAAAGAGGAACTCTTAGTCTGCTGTCTAAAATCACCCGCAAGAACTTTCTTTGAGAAGGAGGAAGCAGTTTAGGGTCATCTTTAATTACTGTATTTATCCCCACTAAAATAGCATCAAATTTGTTCCGCAGGTTATGAGCAACTTCTCTGGATTTTTCCCCAGTTATCCATTTAGATTCTCCTGTAAAAGTAGCTATCTTTCCATCAAGAGAAGCTCCTGCTTTAACTGTAACAAAGGGAATTTTTTCTCGGATAAACTTAAAAAAGGATTCATTGAGTTTTTTGGCTTTCTCTTCACAGATTCCTACTTCTGTCTCAATCCCCTTTTCCCTTAAAATTTTTATTCCTCTTCCCGAATTTAAAGGATTGGGATCAATAGTTGCAGCTATTACCTTACTAACACCTGCTTTAATTATAGCCAAAGTGCAAGGAGGAGTTTTCCCATAATGGGAGCAAGGCTCTAAAGTCACGTAAAGAGTGGCACCCTTAGCTTTATCTTTTGCTCTTTTTAAAGCTTCAATCTCAGCATGAGGTCCGCCGAAGTACCTATGATAGCCCTTAGCAATAAGTTTCCCATCTTTAACTAAAACTGCCCCTACCATAGGATTTGGAGATACTTTACCCTCTCCCTTTTTAGCTAAGGATAAAGCTAACCTCATCCACTTCTCTTTATAGGGGTTAGGTCTTAACATTTGAAAATTAGTTTCCTTCTAATTTTTTATAAGTATCTTTTTTATATCTCTTTTCTGTTTTTCCTCGCCGTTATATGGTGAGTAGCATTCTCAAAAGATAATCTTAAATCTCTTGTCATAATACAAGCAAAGTATCACAAAATTTTCTCAATGTCAAATGTTAAGACCCGACCCCATTATTACCTCTACAAAATCGCCATCTTTCAACTTTCTTTTCTTTAGCTTCCAGGTTAATTTTAATAAATTGCGGCGGTAGCAAAGGGGGCAGGGAACAATTGGGTTGTTAACTCCTACTTGCAATCGTCTGGTAAAGTGATAGCCACATGCGCATTGCAGGGGAAGGCTTATTGTAAAAATAGGGCTTCCATTAATTGCTTTGTGACGCTGAACTTTTACCTTCAATGAGAAAGTCTCCTGATAAGATTGCATTACTAATCTTTTTTGTTTATTTCTTGTTAAAACCTCTATAAGGAAGAGATTACCATAATTTTATTTTTTCTTTTATAAAACTCCAAGCAGAGGGAACTGTTGCAATATAGCTTACCAAGTTCTTTTCCTTGTCGACGTATCTATATTCAACAATAGCTCCTGATAATTTGGCTAATAGAAGTCCAGCTGCAACATCCCAAGTCTTGTTCGCTTTCCCCCAACATCCGCCTAATCTACCTTCGGATAAATACGAGAGATTCATAGCTGCTGATCCTGTACGTAAACAGCCTCTCGTGCTATCATTCACTTTTTCAAACATAAGAAATTCTTTACCTCGTGTTGTTGGTTCATATTTTTTTCCAGAAAAAGCGACTGCAAATAAACATTCCTCGGGTTTTCGATCTCTCACTTTTATTTTAGCATGGTTTTTATAAATCCCAATCCCCTCTGCTCCATAATATAAATCATTTGAAACAGGGTTGTAGACAACGCCCACATTTGGAAAGCCGTCTTCTATGAAGGCTATGGAAATCGCATAAAGAGGCACATGATTTACATAATTAACAGTTCCATCCAGAGCATCAACTATCCAGTAACTTTTTCTATTTTTTCCAGGTATTCTTCCAGATTCTTCAGTTAAAATAGAACTGCTGGAATTATTTTTTAAAATTTCAATAATTTTTTTCTCAGCGTATTTATCCACTTCGGTAACTATGTCACGAAGGGACTCCTTGGAAGACTCTTTTATGAAATCATTAGAATGTTTTAGCAAAAAATTTCCGGCCGCAACAGCTGCTGATATAGCAATTTCCAACACCTGTTCTTTATTCATTGTTTTAATCTCCTTAATTTATTTAAATTAGAATCCCATCTATCTAACATTAGTTCATACAATGCTTCACCGGGACGCAGCCGCATAGCTACATTTAGGAAATCTGGAGGTTCTAAAGATTTCATTAAGTATTTGATATTAGCATCAGGGTCATTTAAATTATCATAACAAAAAGCTGCCATAATTCCTATTATTATGTTTTCTGGTATAATTCCACAGCTAATGCTTAATTGAGCAGCTCCAATGAGTCGCCCATTTAGAGATAGCTTACGGAAAGGCTCTCTGGCAACTCTGATAATAGGGTCGTAAAGTAGAGTGTTTCTAAATCTCTGTAATTCTTTACTTGCATACCAATCTATGAAATCTTTATCAAGATGAAATTTTTTTAACAGAACACTCTTCATTTCATATATAGCACCTATAACGATCTTTTCGCATTCTTTGTTTTGCATGGATTCATGTAAATACCTCACATATAAAAGAGAACCTAAATAGGCAGCGATACAATGAGGTGTGTTGTGAAGATATAATTTTGCTATCCATTGTCTTCTTAATTCATTTTTATCCACATAAACGCAATTGCCGCCCAGATTAGCTACTTTACTGTCTATATAACAAACACCATCCTCAGTAATTATACTTAGAGGGTCTTTTTCTCTTAACTCTGGGGGTGCAGTGTTCGAAGCAATTACATCTGGAATAGCAAAAACAACATTAGGATTGTTGGTAAGGGAAGTTATTAATTCTGGTATGGATGAGTCGTTTTCACAACATATTACTGGAACAGAGGTATTTTTAAAATTTTCTATAATTGATAGGATATTTCTAGGACCAACAGCGGTGATAATAGCATCTACCTTCGATATTCTTCCTATCTCTTCATCTAAATGATAGCAATATTTAACAGGTACCTCCATGCTTTCATATTTATTATAACTCACCGTTTTGAAAGTGGTAATTTTTTTGTTTTTGTTAAGTAATTTAGATAGATTATCATTGATTTCTACATAGTAATAATCATACTTATCCGGACGAAAAACCCAGGGGATATATCCTCTGCCAATAGCACCTGCACCATAAATTAACAGTGTTTTGTTCATTCTGAGTCTCTTTTAGTTTTAATTTTAATAGTATCTAATACTTTTTGAAGAGATTCCTTGGCAGATACTTCGTCTTTGCCAGTTACAATTACATAGCATACTCTTTTTGTGCAATCTACATAAGATTCTACAGTGTCTCCTATATTGTATTTAAAAAACAATCTTTCAAATCCGGGTATTTTCCTCGCTTTCTCTACCCCCTCTATTGCAACAATTTTACCTGGTTTTGGCCAAATTGAAGCTGTAAAACCAATCTTATGTTTTCTATCCTCTAATAACTCTAAAGAAAAAGGTCTCCCAAGAGCAGTTAGAATGGCTGCGCGTAAAACATTTTTTCCTGTAGCCGCCGGAACCAAATACTGGCTATCGAACCCACCAGATAGACGTACTGTCATCTCGATGATTCTTGGACCTTTATCTGTCAACATCATATCAACCTTTGCGGCTCCAATATTAACTCCTAAATCCCTTGCTACTTTTTCAACCAACGAGTACATTTCTTTCTGCTTTTCAACTGGCAATGAAGTAGGATGTCTTAGCCCCGTTTCTATGGCATATCCATCGCTTTTATCAAACATCCTATCTGTAATAAAGCAAGGGTGAAATTTGCCATTAACATCAAAAATTGTTTCTACAGTTTGTTCTTCACCAGACCATAGCTCTTCAATTAATGCACGCCTTGATCTCGAAACAGACATAGCAGACCTAATAGTTTCCTTTATGCCATCTAAATCCTTTTCATAGAATATTTTGGTGCCTCTGCTACCACTACTGTCGGCATTTTTTACAATTAATGGATAGCCTACCTCTTCTATGGCTGATTCTACCTCATTAAAGTTTTTTGTATTAATAACTTTAAATTTTGGCACTGGGTATCCCAATTTTTCAAGAGTTTTTCGGAATATATCTTTATTGTTTGTAATGTAAGCAACTATTGGATCTACCCCAGGAAGTCCCAAAGTTTTAGCTAAGACAGCCATTGTTACAGTAGCGTCAATTCCTGCAGCTAATACTCCAGATATTTTTATACCAGAACATTTTAGCCTAAAGGCCTCCTCCAAGTGTTTTTGAACATCAAAAATGTCTATTTTAAGGAAAATATCAGCAGCTTTAGCGCAAGCACAGGAAGAGTCTCTGTCAGAAACAATGACTTTATATCCTAATTTTTTTACCTCTGAAATTAAAGGGACTTGAAGCAATCCCCCGCCAATTATCCAAAAAAAGTTGTTTTTTGATTTTTTTCTTTTGAAACTATTCATTTTTCCTTTTCCTCCTTATTTTTAAGTAATGTCAAAAGTTATTTAGTAATTTTATCTTAAACCCTTTATTATCAAGTATTTTAGTGAAATTGACTTGCCCCCCTACTTTTCGGTAACAATTTAGTTTCTTTTGACTTTCCGGAGCGTGTTTCGAGTCTGTCTTGAGATTGCTTCGCTTACGCTCGCAATGGCAGGCGTGGTAATCTAATTTTCAAGAAATTTTTCATAAAACTTTTGCCCTTACCATTTTTAAGCAAATATTTGTATTCCACAAAAGAGAATTATTGAATTGTTTTCTTATTTTTTTAGCTCCAACCTAATTTCTTTTACCACACCGCTATCAGCTATATAAGGAATTATTGCCAATTTAGTTCCATTAAGATATCCATTTTTGATTACCGAAACCATATC
>JAGHCO010000211.1 GCA_021160405.1 Candidatus Aerophobota bacterium | reverse complement strand
GTATGCTTCCTATCCTAAAAGTTCTACCCTTTTAACCCGCTAGTGATTATGCCCTGGATATAATATCTTTGAAGAACAATAAATACCACTACCATGGGAATTATGCTGAGTAGTGCTGCTGCCATTAGTAGGTTCCATTGAACAGTATATTCTCCCTGTATCATAACCAGACCAACCGATAAGGGCATTTTTGAAGGAGAATCTAAATACACAATTGGTCTTAAAAGATCGTTCCACTGAAAAATAGCCATAAATATAGCCAGAGTAATCAAAGGAGGTTTAGAAAGCGGCACATAAATTCTCCAGAGGATACCAAGATTATTACAGCCGTCAATTCTTGCTGCATCATCTAGCTCCTTTGGTATAGTGAGAAAGAATTGGCGAAGAAGGAAAATACCCAGGCTGTAACAGAAAAAGGAGGGTACTGTTAAGGGAAGATAAGTATCTAGCCAACCAAGATTTTTCATTAATACATATAAAGGAAGTATTATCACATATTGGGGGATTATCATAGCGGCCAGAACTACAACAAAGAGGACATTGCGCCCGGGAAAGTTAAACCTAGCAAAAGCATAAGCGGGGAAAATGGAACTAAGAATAGCTCCGATAATATTTATAATTACAAGAAGAAAACTATTTAAAGTAAACAAGGCAAAGGGTGTCTTTTCCATTAGTTGATAGTAATTAGTTGCACTAATGGCAGAGGGAATTAAATGGGGAGGATAGGCAAATATCTCCTTTTCTGGCTTAATTGATGTGAGCAGCATCCAAAGAAATGGTACGAAAAAGAGAAAAGCAACAATAGACAATAATGTAAATATAATTACTTTTCTACTCATTTATGTCTCCATTATCGATAAAATACCCATTTATTTTCAAGTCCGAACTGAATTAAGATAACAATGAGAACAATGATGAAAAATATAAATGATAATGCAGCCCCATACCCTATCTGAAACCAGAGGAAGGACTTTTGATAAATGTAAAGCGGTAGAGTTAGTGTAGTATAATATGGACCTCCTCCCGTCATTACAAAAGTTTGTTCAAAGACTTGGAAAGAGCTGATAAATAAAATAATCAAGGCGAAAAAGATAGTAGGTGATAGGAGAGGTATGGTAAGACACCAAAACTGTCTCCATCGATTAGCACCATCTATGGAGGCTGCCTCATATAATTCTACTGGAATATTTTGAAGTCCAGCTAAGAATATAATCATATTGTATCCAGCCATTTTCCAGATACTCATTACAATTATTGCTGGCATAGCCCACCTGGTATCATTCAACCAATTAGGACCCTGTATACCTATTAAGTTCAGGAAATAATTTATTAAACCAAAATTTACATTATATAACCATTTCCAGACAAGAGAAACAGCTACCATAGGGGCTACTACAGGCAAGAAATAGATAAGTCTGAAAAAGCTAATGCCCCTTAATTTTTGGTTTACCATTATTGCTAAACTTAATGAAACTATTATACCAAGGGAGACACTAACTAAAGTAAAATAAAAGGTATTTTTAATTACTTTCCAGAATAAGGTTGAATTTAAAATATCCTTATAATTATTCCACCCTATCCATACAGGAGCTCTAATGAGGTCCCACTTAGTGAAGCTCAAAAGGAAAGCAATAGCCACCGGTCCAAAAACAAAGATTAACAAACCTATTAATGTATGCGATACGTATAGGTATGGCTTTAGGGTTTTTCCCCATCGAGGGCTAAAAAACCTCCTCATTTTTTCTCTCTACTAAAGCTCAAGAGGCCTTTATAGCCCCCTGAGCTTTATTTGTAATTCCTAAAAGCTTTTAAATGTTTCATCAATGATACCGTGCGAGAACCTCATTAATTGCTTCAGTCGCATCCTTAGCTGCTGCTTCTACAGATTTCTGGCCAAGGAAGGCAGGAGTAAGCTCGCTGTTCATCACACTAATTCTCCATTCAAACCATCCTGGACCAAAGTCAGCACCTTCCATATATTCCTGAGACTTCAATAGCGAATCTAGGTGCTTCAAAAAACTATATCGACTACGCCATTCTTTTGACTGGGTGATTTTCTTTATAACAGGTACGCCTCCTAATACATAGGTATCTAAGGGTCTCCTAGTTGTTATAAATTTAACTACCTCCCAGGCTTCCTGAGGATGTTTAGCATTAGCAGAAATAACCACACTATCAGGACCACCGTAAATTACTCTTTTCTTCGGTCCCTTGGGAACCATACTAATATCCCAACTAAAGGGAGCTGCTTTAAAAGAGTCCATCATATAACTTCCATCAATGGTCATAGCTACTCGACCAGTTCGGAACATCTCACCGCCACTTGCTAGCAAAGCCTCATATGTAGGCTGTGGTGGTGCTACCTTATATTTTTGGATCATGTTGACCGCAAACTTTATAGCTTCTATAGCTACTGGGTCAGTCAACATAGCTTTAGTATATTTCTCATTAATTACCTTTCCACCATATGCTTTGATCAGAGAATCAAGAAAAGTGTGTGAAGTATTAGAGTAAAAACCCCACTGATCTATCTTCCCATCCCCGTTTGTATCTTTGCTAAGTTTCTTAGCCACATCTAAGAGCTTATTGTAATCCCAGTTATCGTTTGGATAAGATAGTCCTTCTTTATCAAAAAGGTCTTTATTGTAAAATAGAACAGAGGCAACCCACTGGTAGGGAAAAGCATAAAGGTGGCCTTCTTTCTTAGGAAAAAACCGTAATTGATTTAGTACACCAGCGTAGTAGTCTTTAATGTTTAGATCTCGGTCTACAAATGGTTGAAGATCCATTAAACCACCTGCTTTAGCGAATTGTTCAACATAGGCTATGCTCATTTCATATACCTCTGGGGGGTTACCTGCAGCTAACAAAGCTTGCATCTTGTGCCAGTACTCTCCATAAGGAGCGCTTCTAAGTTCAATTTTAATATTGGGGTGTTCCTCTTCAAATACTTTAAATGCCTTTTCATAGTATGGTTGGTACATTGGTGTCCAAAACATGTATTTAAAGGTTACTTTTTCTTGCGCTGATACAAGTGAGATTATACCCGTCAGTCCCCATAAAAGAGTTATTAAAAGAAATAACTTACTTGCCCAACTTATCCTCTGTCTTGTTTTCGAAATCATTTTCATACCTCCTTGTGTAATTTAGCTGACCCATAGGTACATGCTTCTTAATAAACTCTATCACCCCCTTTGCTTGATTTTTGACCCATTTCCGGTAGTCTGAAAACTGAGGGCAGTCTACCAAGTTATCAGCGTTCTTTGATACTTTATCAAGGCAAGGATGGCTTGTGCCTCCTAAAGGAGCTTTAAGGCTACCTTTCCCCAAAGACTGCCACCTTGCCTTCTCGGTCCTGTAGGGCAAGCACCACCCCTGTAGTTTGCAACATGAGATTGCTAATACGAGGCTATGGGTCCTGCCTTAAGGATCAAGCAAATACAGGAGGATATAAATGTCC
>JAGHCO010000067.1 GCA_021160405.1 Candidatus Aerophobota bacterium | reverse complement strand
TGAAGCATTGCTCGAGTCCTCTCTCTGCAACCCATTGCTAAAACAAAGGAACCCGCTTCTATTTTAAAGATTCCTTCCTCGGCGTTGGTAGCTAAAATTTCTCTTCTCTTGTTAATCTTTAAAACTATAGTTTTAAGTTTTACCTTTATTTTTCTTTTCTTAACCTCATCAATAAACTTTTGTGCATACTCTGGTCCAGTGAGGTCTTGTTTAAATCTGTGCAAGCCAAATCCATTGTGGATACACTGAGGAAGTATTCCTCCTAATTCCTCACCTCTATCCAAAATCAAAATTTCCTTCACGCCTTCTCTTTTAGCTGATAGAGCTGCAGCTAAACCCCCTGGTCCTGCACCAATAATGGCAACATTAACCCTTATTTTTCTCAATTCTTTCTCCAGAGATAAAATATCTCACTTACTTTTACCCCATAAAATATTAGATTTTCCTCCTCGTTTAGTTATTTTTTCCAAAGGAATATTTAGCTCATCCTCCATTATCTTCATCACTTTAGGAGTACAAAAACCTCCTTGACACCTTCCCATACCAACGCGAGTTCTAAATTTTAAACTATCCAATGTTCTTGCCCCCCTTCTTATAGCATCTACTATTTCTCCTTCAGTTACATTCTCACAGCGGCAGACAACATTTCCATACCTTTTATCCTCTTTAATTAACCTATTCTTTTGCTCCAAGGAAAGTTCCTGAAATTTAATTAGCCTGCGATAAGGTTGATACTCCTCCCTTTGAACTAATCTTAATCCCTCCTCTTTGAGAATATCTATCACCATCTTGGCAATAGCTGGAGCAGCCGTTAATCCTGGGGAATCAATACCAGCTACATTAATGAACCCTTTAATTTTATTAGAAGGCTGGATAATGAAATCACCATTTTTGCTGGTAGCCCTTAACCCAGCAAAGGAGGCTATAATATCCTTACCATTAATTGCTGGCACCAATTTTTTTACCTTCTCTAAAATCATCTGCAATCCTCCCCGGGTAGTGCTTAAATCAAATTTATTATCCACTATCTCAGAGGTAGGTCCAATCATTATATTCCCATCTACGGTAGGAATAATTAAAACCCCCTTTGTCTCTTTTTTGGGGATAGGGAAAATAACGTGTCTTACTAATCCTTTCTCTTTTTTGTCCAGGATATACTCTTCTCCTTTACGAGGAGTAAAGGTAAACTTATCTTTTGCCATTCGGGCAATTTCATCAGCAAAAAGCCCGGCGGCATTAATTATATAATTGGCAAAAATTAAATTTTTTTGAGTTTCAACTATTTTAGTTCCATCACCTTGGGAAGTAATGTTTTTTACCTCAGTGTTAAGTAAAATTCTTATCCCATTTTGCCTGGCATTTTCTGCCAGGGCTATTGTTAGCTCATAAGGGGGAGCAATGCCAACTGTAGGAGAATAAAGGGCAGCCTTTGCTTTTTTAGTTAAATTTGGTTCTAACTGGAAAAGATAGCTACCTTTTATAATTTTTAACCCAGGGACTTCATTTTTCTCTCCCTGGATTTTTAATTCCTCCAGTATTCCAAGCTCCTCATCCTTCAGAGCTATAAGGAGGGCTCCGCATCTTTTGAAAGGTACATTTAATTCCTTGCAAAGCTTATCAAACATAGAATTACCGGCTACACATAAATCAGCCTTAAGTGTTCCTGGCTTATCGTGAAAACCAGCATGAATTACCCCACTGTTAGCCTTACTTGTTCCAAATCCTACATCTGCTTCTTTTTCAACTAAAACTATATTAAGTTTGTATTTAGCTAAAAAGCGAGCGATGCAGGTACCTATAATACCAGCTCCTATAATGATTACATCAGCTTTTTCCATTGGAACAGTTTAATCCAAACAAAAAAGCCCTGCTTAGATTTAAATCTAAACAGGGCTTTCTCTATTTCTCCTGCCCTTTTAACTCAATTACAACTCTCTTTAATATTTATCTTTTTAGGTAATAGTTACTATTTTTCCTAAAAGACTGAATATAATTTATCACACCTCAGAAATTTTGTCAAATTCTTCTTCTGCAAAAATAAAAACTATCCCTTCTCTAAAATATTATGCTTGCCAATCCTAAGCAAGATATAGCCTTTTGTTGTAATCTGAAATAAAAACCGGTAATCTTTAGTAATGCTACCCTCAAATACACCTTTATATTTTTGAGCTCTTTTCACTCTCAAAGAGGGATGGGATATATTTTGAACTAAGAGCTTTAACTTCTCATCTGCTCTTTTCTGGATTGAGGGAGGAAGTTTCTTATAGTCTCGCTTGAAATGAGTAGTTTGAATTAACTGCATTTATTTGTGGAGATCATCAATTAACTCTTCTACATTTTTGAACTTTTTAACCCTACCTTTCTTAACATCCTCCAAAGCTTCTTTTAGCATCTCTTCCCCTTTTTCAGATAAAGTGACAGAGGAAGCTTTATCAACTAAGATTTTGGGAATTAGAACTATTTTGTTATCCTCCACTTCTGCTTCTAAATAATCACCTTCTTTAATACTTAAGGCTTTGCGGATTTTGCTGGGGATTGTAATCTGGGCTTTTTCTCTAACTTGAACTAATGGCATTGGCTTCCCTCCTTTAATTGTAGACAAATGATTCATAAGTTAGAAGTTCTTACTTTTTAATTATAGCGAATATAAGGGAGAACGTCAAGCTCTACGTCAACTCATCCACACATATACCTTTTGCTCATTTTAGTGAACTCTCGCACAATTTTCACTCAGGGTAAATCTGTGGCTAAATAGGTTTTCTAAAATCAAAGTTTAATTAATTTACCACTCTTAATGGATTCAAGCTCAGCAAGAACAACTTTTAAGGAGTCTCTGGCAGATTCACCACTGGCTAAGGCTGGCATTCTATCATTTTCCACACAATCAACAAAGTATTTTATCTCTGAGAAATATCCTCCTAAATCAGCAATGTTTCCTCCCGTCTCTGCAGAAGCTTGAAGTTCAATTTTAACCTCAGGATACTCCACCTCTTTTTTAGATTGATAAATAGCTAAGCTCTTTTGATAGCGGGAGTTGAACTCTACTGCTCCATCCTCAAAGTTGGCAGTGAAACCCATAGTAAAGGGAAAATTATCAGGCATATCCCATCCTCCCTCAGCAGAGGCTACAACATCATCAGAAAAGAGAAAAGTTGTAAATACATGAGAATATTTTAGGAAGCTTTTTGATGCTACGGATAACAAAGAGAGGGGTTTGCCAAGAAGATACAATAGAAAATCAGTATCGTGAATATGAAGATCTATTAAAGCTCCTCCACTCCTCTTTGAATCTAAGAGCCACTTATCCCAGGCCCAGGTAGGGGTCTGGCTCAACCTAACGCAGCTAATAGAAGTCATTTTTCCTAAACTTTTATTATCAAAGATCTCCTTTAATTTAACATACTCTGGCCAGAAACGGATAACCTGAGCTATCATAAGCTTTACCTTAAATTTATCTGCAACCTCAATCATCTCATCGGCATCCTCGATGGTTAAGGCAATAGGTTTTTCACAAAGAATATTCTTCCCTGCCTCAGCAGCCTTAATCACATATTCCTTGTGTAAAAATGTGGGAAGACAGATATCTATTATCTGGATATCTTCCTCTTTAAAGAGATTCTCAGGTTTTTGGTAAGCTTTAACCTTATATTTTTTGCCAGGTTTTCAGCCTTAGTTAAATCTGTATCTGCTATAGCCAAAAGTTTTGCATTGGGAAGGTTGTTGTAACACTCAGCATGCATTCCTCCCATAAACCCTGCTCCTACAATTCCTACTTTAACCATACTTTCCTCCTTATATTTTTCCTAAGATAAAATCCATACTTTTAGAGGTGTTGTACAAAAGAGCCTTTGGATGTTGAGAGTAAGATGGCAGAATCTCAGCAGTTAGGTAATCATCATAACCAATATCCTTAAGAGCTTTCATAACTTCTCTCCAGTTTACATC
>JAGHCO010000195.1 GCA_021160405.1 Candidatus Aerophobota bacterium | reverse complement strand
ATTTTTCTGGAATATCTTCAAAAGACGGAACCTGGGAATATCCCCATGCAACCAGATCAGCTAATGCGGTTACCCAAGGATGGAGCACATACTCAAACATATCGTTTTTTAAGATATTCATTAGTTTCCTATGTGCATATTCAATTATGCCAACCTTATCTTTTGGTAAATCTTCCTTACCTACAAGGCTATGAAGACTATTTGGTAGGAACTCACCATGATGAGGAGCAGCTGATAGGTAATCCATTTTCTCCAGTACACGACGGTGAATTTTAAGATTAATCGGTGTATCCCCCTGAAGGTTTAACACTTCCACCTCCGCAGAAAGAAAAATTCTCAAATTAGTATCGGTCTCATTAATCTTTCTTCTCTCCTCTAAAAATATGCGTAGATCGGTATTTTCTTTCCAATGGTCAGTTAAGGCAATACAGTAGAGCCCTCTTCGGCAAGACTGCTGGATTACTTCATTTAAAGGAATTGACCCCCAAGAAGGATAGTCTCTAGTGTGCACATGAAAATCGACCCGATGAAAATCAAGCTTGTCCATTAGGTCCATAATATAATCTCCCTTCCATAAATGTTTTTATTTCTTTTGACCCATCTATGTTTATCATATACGTCCTTCGATCATTTCCTCAACTAGTTTTAGAGTGTATCTAAGAAGTTCATCTCTAACTGAGAGTGGCACTTGCCCAATAGAGCCGCCTGCTTCAATGCAAAAGAGTCCATTATATCCAACCTCATTGAGACCATCCATAACAGCCTTCCAATCTATATTTCCTTCAAAGGGTAACAGATGTTGTTCTGTTAAACCATGGTTGTCAGAAATGTGAGTTGCAACAAGATATTGCCCACATAATTTTATAGCCTCGTATTGGTTAATGTTATCAATGCGATGACATATATGATTTGTATCAAGGCAAATTCCCATTAGATTTGGATCGACATTTTCAACTAACCAGATGAGCTCAGAGAATCTTGAACCAAATAGTCTCCATCTTTCATGCCATACACGATAAAAAATATGATCGGGAAGATTCTCTAAGGCTATCCCCACACCAGCTGTGCGTGCAGTCTCTGACAATTCACGGAAACCTTCAAGATTTCTTTTCTTCACCTCTTCAATTTGGTTAGGCTTCATACCTATACAAAGCGTTGTACCTTTTGGGTTATCTGGGTGAATTACTACCCATTTAACACCGGCTGCACCTGCCCAAGTTATTAATCTTTTTGCCCTTTTCATGTGCTCTTTGCTTTCTCGGTGTGAATTTAACGCCATACCATGCTCATAGCCATGCATCTGGGGTGTAGATATACCTAAGTCTTCACATAATTTCCTCAGCTTATAAGGATCAATTTTTTGGACATAGTCAGGATGTAGCTCTAAATACCTCCAACCTATTCTCGCTATTCTCTTAATCGCTTCCTCGGGCGCTACTATTCTGGACGGATAAGCACCTCCCCATATTGCTGGCTTAATTTTATTCAATTTTCTACCTCTTTAAATATTCTCACTGGTCCACCACCTCACAGTCCTATTCGATTGTTCTCCAATATAAGTATCTCTCCTATAATTTTAACAGTTTTGGAATTAGCCATTATGTGGGAGCAATGGCAAATATGATCTTAGTTAAATCGTTAGTGAGATTAAAATATCGATGGACTGTGTTCTCCGGAATGAGAAAATGCTCTCCTTGATTCACCTCATATCTTGACTTAGTTACTGATCCTGTTTCAGAAAAGTTAGCACATACCACTGGAACTGTTCCTTCCAATACATATAATACCTCATCTCCCTTATGAACTTCCTTATCCGAACATACTCCTGAAGGTATGGTAATAGACCCAAAATCGATATAATCATTACTTACAGCAAAGGAAATAAGCATATGGTTCTTGGTGCCGTGGATGAAGTCTAAGGTGTTTTCAGATTTGATGACCATCATCTCTTTCTTTGCTCTTGCCATCTTACCTGGCAGTGGCCAATTACCTACCAACTTTAATCTATTTTTCATTTCCAGTTCTCCTTTTCTCCTGATTACCCTTACAATAGAGGGGTTGTTTATCAAAACTGATTGCCATACCACGATCATCATCTGACCACAACTGCGGAGCAATCCAGTTGATTATGACAACTTTCTTATCTCCGAAATTATAGAGCTGATGCCAGGTCAGGTACCAGCAGGGATGTAAAAGAAATCTCCTTCTGCAATATTATGAACCTGTCCTGTTTCAGGATTTAGTATATGAGCTTTCCCTTCCTTAACGTAATAAACTTCATCACCTATATGAATATCCGGAGGGTCAAAATATTTTCCGGACAGCACTGAAAATTCACTCGTATGGATTTTGTCAGTACTCACACAGGTGCGGGTGGCTATGTAATTTGGCTCCTTTCCGTAAAGACGAGCGAGATTATCTCCTCTTTTCAAAACAACTGGGCTCTTTTCTCCCGGTTCAAATGGAAATCGACCGTGATGTTCTGGGACGCCTATTTTACTCTTTTCTTCAAGTATTCTTTCTTTCAAAGTTTATCCTCCTATTTTTATTTCAATTTTCTTACATCCATTTAACTTCTAAAAATTGAGGACACTTGTAATTCACAAGCATCTTATCTTTGTCAATATCTTCGAAGTGGTCCCTTTCAAATTGAATGCCTTAATCCATGGTCTAATTGATTTCTTGATAGACTCAATGATTTCTGCCTCAGGATTTCTCAGTGGACTTACTTTCTTAAAGTTATTGAATAATTGTTTCCTCGCTGGCCTAACATTTTTCTCATCAAATACGTAACGGCCACATACCAGGGTAACATCTTTTAGTCTATTCTTATTTATGGCAATATCTTCTTCGGTAATCAGTGATTCTTCCTTCTTCATCCATTTCTTCCAGCGCCCACATTTAACAGAAGCATTTTGCAAGACAGAAATAAAGTTAGAGGGTTCAACTATTTTCCTCTCCTTGACCATTTGCTCTTCCTCGCGGCCAAGATCCAGGTATGCTTCTATCTCCGCAACACTAAAACCCGGACCTGTATTAGCTGCGCTTATTCTTAAAGCTGGATGTATGGTTAGGAATCTTTCTTCCAGAAAATCAGCGTTATGTTCTTTGAATCCCATTTTGTATTTCCTGGCTATACCAGCTAACTCCTGGGCTTTATCCAAATCAAATCAACCAGCATTTCCCCGCATCTTTATGAGTGTCCCTGTTTGCCCCACAATAAAATCTGGTTTTGGCAGACCGTAGGAATCCAATTCCCGGATCAAGTTAATTAAAAATTGCTCAAAAGCTTTAGGGTCGATAATACCTCCCATTGTTTCTTCTGTACCAACCTCATAACTGACTGCTTCTAATTTATCTTTTCTTCTCTCAGCTTCTATATAATTTATCAACTCTACTGTTCTCTTAATAACTGTTTCTAATGGAAGATATCCCTCATAATGAGGATCAACAGTTGCATCTATATGAAGGAGTGCAAAACCGGCTTTTAGGTCTGACAAAAAGGAAGTTTTTGCTCTCGCCATAGCTTCTTTGTCTGATAATTTATCT
>JAGHCO010000160.1 GCA_021160405.1 Candidatus Aerophobota bacterium | reverse complement strand
TTAAAACAAGACGAGCCGTTGCTAAAGGGATGCCTATAATAAAAAGAACAATCCCCCAGGCAAGGATACTGGGAGTAAAAAAGAGAGAAGGGATTCCTGCAATTATTAAAATAATACCAACAAGAACTAAACCAGGGCCAACTGGCAGGACCCATCTGAAGTATGGTCTAAGGACTAAAGCTATTTTCTTTAGCTCCTTATTTAATAAGAAACCACCTACAATAGTTAAAGGAATACCCCAAAGAAATGGGCCAATAAAGACAAATCCAAGGACAATTGAGCAAATCCCAAAGATAAAAACTATCCAGCTAACTATCTTTTTCCATTTTTTTCTAAGGTATTTTCTTAATGCTTGGCAGACCTCTTTTAACTCATCTTCCATTTTGGGCCTCCTTCAAACTTACTAACTATCTTTTGTTGTGTTTTCATCTAGGCATGAAATGAGCCAACTTTGCTTTTTACTCTCTAAAATGGTTTTATTTTGCAGAAAATAGAAGGTTCGGCTATGGCATTCCGAACATAATATTTCACAATTAGAAAGTGTATCTCCTCCTGTGCTGCTTCTATGGTGAGCCTCCCATTTACCCCCTCCATCTCGACCTCTGTTTTTCCATACAAGTTCCTTGTTACATCTTATATAACAGTGACCATGAGACCGTCTGCGGCATTCACAACATCCTCCTGCCCTTTTCCATGCAGCCTCTACAACACTATCCAGAAAAGCTATTTTAAAATCTCCCTCCACCGGTTAAATTGTGGCTGACTGAAGAGACTCAATATTTTGAAATATAATTTCCGACAATTAGAAGTATTCCTCCTGCCAAAAACCCAAATATCAAAAAATAAACTCCAACATTACTTTTTTTATTATCCTCCAGTAACTCTTTTAACTTTTTCTCAACACCACCCAAAGTTCCATCTTTTGTAATAATACCAAACTCCTCAAAGAACTTCGAAAAGTAGTTTCCGAGCTCTTGCTGACGTGTTCTATCTATCTCTGTTAAATCTTCCTTAGTAAGCAAGGAATAATACTCTATAGTCCTAAGGTTATAATCAGTGATTTTCCCGTATGCTTCCATTAATCTGTCCTCGAAATCTTTATTCCCTCTATAAATTAAAACTAATCCAGCACAAACCATCACGAAAAGTAAGCCCAAGCCAAGACACATAATCAAGTTTGTTCGTTGTTGAAATAGCCCAAAACCTCCACCCAGAATAACACTTGCGATAGTAAGAACTTGAGCTATCCATAAATTTTTTTCTCGAGCAGATCTAATAATATGAGGAAAGAACAGTTCTATATCTTTTCGCATATTAGTAACCATTTCTTTAATTTCCTTAGGTATAATAAATTCCTCCATTTCTATCCTTGCCCTTATAGCTAGTTGTAATCCGCTGCTGTGGGGAGTTGCTCACCAATTTTCTCTGGAAGACGAAACAACGAAACAGATTTCCCTAACCAAATCTCCTCACAACAGATCCTTAGTAACTTTCTCTCATCTCTCCAATCACACCTTCTAAGACGTACAGATTAACGTACATCAAGCCAATATTAATTTTGTTGAGAGATGAAGTTTCATCTCTAATTTGTTAGCTAAAACCCTTTTTAACAACTATAAGGTAGTGCATTTCCGCTTAGAAAGTCTTCCACCCTCCAGTTAGCAGGAAGTTTGGAAATATCCTCTTGTAAATCTTCATACTTAATCAGTAATTTATCCATTGTTTCTATTTCTCTTGAATCCATCAATTTCTTAATCTTGTATAATGCGTATTTAGCCAGTTCTTTTTTCTCTGCCGGATCTATCCTTTTGGGGTTTTTAACTAATCCACGCCTTGCTACAGCGGAGCGAGAAAATTGAACATCTATAAGTTTCTCTTCCGTACCCCATTTTGCCTTTAAAGCAAAAGGGAATATCCATTGTGAACTAGCTTGACCTAATTCTTCTCCAAATGAAATCGAGTAAATTTTCTTCATTCATTCCACCTTCTTCCTTAATCCCTTTCCCGGTGCAAACTTTGGCACCTTTTTAGCTGGGATCTGGATAGCTTCCCTTGTTTGAGGATTTACTCCTCTTTTTGCCTTCCTTTCCATCACCTGAAATGCGCCAAAGCCAACTAATGTAACTTTTCTCCCCATTGTTTATTGCCGATCAATTTTCCTTCTATCGCACGCAAATTAACCAGTTTTTATTTAAATAACAGTCCCCAGGCGTTTTTATATTTTGAGTTTTTGACATCCTTATAACCAACACACGTTACATTTGGTTTACCTGCCCAAGAAACTAATACATTCTCAATTTCAAGCGAGGGAATCACAAATACCTCCGGATGAAAAGACAAATCACTGAATTTATTCTTGTAGTTAACTAGAATGTAGAAGTGGTTTTCGTTCTTCAGTTTTGGGGTTAGAGGCCAGTTAGTGGTATTTTTTAAACCCTTAACATCAATGGTAATTATCCTTCCGTCTGAATGAGCAACTATGAGATCGATCTCTTTCGTGTGGCCAAGTGTTATCGTGACAGTGTAGCCTAGCCGATAAAGTTGAGAAGCTACATAAAATTCTGAGGCAAGATTAGCATCACCTGATTTCCTCTTTCCGCTGTTAGACATATTGTTCTTCTCCATTATTGTGAGATCCTTCCATCAGTTAGGTGGGTACCGACACTTTCAAGAAAATATACCTTGAATTTGCACATAATTAACCACTCCTTTTTCTATACTTTTTCTTAAAACATTTCTAACCTCGTCTTTTGCAGAAAAGTAGATAATTTGCCATCCTAGGTCAGAAACCTTCTTTAATAGGCCAATTTGTCTCTTTAATCTATCATGGTCAGCTTTTATAAATGGGTCATCCATAATAAAAAATCCCTTCTTCCCCTTTAAGAGTTTTTCTCCAAGGGCAAGACGAATAGAAAAATATAGCTGGTCATAGGCACCGCCAGATAGTTTCTCTGGCTTTAATATTGCTCCATCTTTACGTTTAACTTCAATCTCACCTGTACCTTGATTAAAAGTAACTTCCTTATAGAGACCGTCTGTTATCTCATTAAAATACTTTGAAATGGAACTCCCCTTGCCAAAAAGCTCAGAAACCTTCTCTTTTTCCTCTTTTTCCATTTCTTCAAAAATTTTTATCACTTCTAATACGTTTTCTTTTGTGCATTTATTTTCCTCTAAAAATTCCCGAAGTTTATCGTTGATTGCCCCCAAATCTACTGAGGTCTTACAATACAAATATTCTTCTTCTAATCGCAAGATTTCATTCACCTCTCGCTCTACATCCTCCATTTCTTTATGAATGAGTCCCATCTTCTCATCTATCTCTTTTACTCTTCTTATAAATTTTTTCTTTTCTTCCACCAATTCTGATGCAGCAGCTTCACTATATTTTATACCAGTTGCTTTATCTTTGTACTCCTCAAGCTTTGTAATTTTTTCATCCCAGTATGATATATTTTCCTCTAATCTCTCACTTTTTTGTCCAAAGTGGCTCCTCAAAACGCTCTCCCACTCTCCTATTGACCTTTCAAGTTTCCGTTTCAATTTAAGCTTCTCAGTATACCCTTCCAAAGAGTCTTCTCTTGATTTTCTTTTTATCTCATTTATCTTCTCTTTGGCCTTTTTAATCTTTTTTTCTATATCAAGGATTGTCTTATATTGTAATTCCTTAATTTTATCCTCTAACCGTTCTTTTCTCCCTTTTATCTCTTGTAGCTCCTCAGATTTCTTATTATATTCTTCATCAAATCTCTGAATATTTGAAAGAATTTCCTCAATATTTTCTGCATCTAATCCAAATCTTGAAAGGGATAACTTAATTCTTTCGAACATTCCGGCAAGCCAAGCTCGATCCCTTACAAGCTGATACTTAAATGCTCCAGAAAATAAAGCCAAAATTAAGAACAGTCCAGCTAAAACGTAAAATAGTAATGATGCACTAAAGATAACTCCCAGTAAAGATATTCCAAGTAAAACAGTAGAAATTATCCCCAGCGGAGTAAAAAATTTGTTTTTTTCTTCCTGTTGTGCAAACTCCCCAGTTTTAATCTCGTAAGTCTTTAATTCTGGTCCAATCTGCGAGTCTAATTCCCTTTTCCTTTTATCGAGAATTTGAAAGTCTCTTTTTGCTTTAATCAATACTTCATCTTTTTTCTCAAACTCTTTTTCTTTTGCTTTAAGTTCTTCAAGAGCTTCTTTTTTCTCTTCCAAGTATGTTTTGATATCTCTCTCGCAATCCCTCCAGGATTGTTCATCAGCCTCATTGTAAATATTCAACTGCTCATATCCCTGCAGAGCGCTTCTAATTTTATCCAGTGCTTCTTTTCCTTTCTCATACTCCTCTCTCTTTCTCGCATTCTCAAGGTTCTCTATCTCATCTCCGATTTCTTCTATCCTCTTTTTTAACCTTGCCAACTCTTCTTCAGCCTTATCATATCCCTCCTCTTTAATCTCTCTACTTAGGCTTTTGATTTTCTCCATAAGCTTTTCTGCGTGGTCAATCCTCGTTTTTAGTTTTTCCCCTTTAATGTCCCTAAAGATCCCACCCGGCGTTATTTTACTAATTTCTCTTAGAACTTCCTTTATCTTAGAAATTTCCCTTGTCCTTAAGCCAGTAAGGCGATCTGTCACACTGGTATAAAACTCTCCCTCTTGGGTAAGGTCACGACTAATAGATAGATTACTATTTCTCACTATGAAAATGTTGCAGCATTCTGATGGAGTTAAATCCGTAATCCTTGTCAAGTCACCCTTTTCCGGTAGTTTAATTTCTTCACCTTTGTCGGTTTCGATAATTACGTAGCCCTCCGGATTTTCTTCTACCCGATCTATGTGTTCAAAATCTCGGGTGTTTCGTTCTAATAATAGCTTTACAAGTGCATCTATGGTAAGGGTTTTTCCATTTTCGTTTTTGCCAAAAAGTAAATTAAAGTTATTCAGTAAAATTCTCCCTGTATTGGGTAAAGGTCCATACCGCATTATTGAGAACTCTTTTATTTTCATGATTTTGCCTTCATTATTGCCTCAATTGCCAGGTTAAGCAGTTCTTTTTTCTTTTTCTCATCATAGTTGGCAAGCTCAAGTTTCTTCATATAATTTTTAAGCAGGTCATCCTCAAGTATTGTAGAGACATCTCTAAATTCGAGGTATAGCCTTGTGGATTTTTTCTTGGTGATTTCTCTTATTTGTTTGGCGAGTTCGGACTCACTCATCTTAATTCTTGCACTGTTTATATATCCCTTAATGGTCAGAATAATACTGGCTTCGGGGTGAATCCTACCAAGGAAGGTCTTTACAACCTCTAACGGATGATTTTCTGTGAAAGGCTCAAACTCTACAGTTATTTCTTCAAAATGAGGCGTATCAAGAAGATATTCCTTGGGTGGCTTTCCAACCTCGAAGATGTTTACTTTTCTTTGCCCTGTTTCTCTTTTAGTTATTGAAATAGGAGAGCCAGGATAAACAAAATATCCTCCATTTTCTAACTTCCAAGTATCAAATTTTGAATGAAAATGCCCCGCAAGCACATAATTAACATTTAAATCTTTGAAATAAGAAAGCTTTACAGGCATATACCTGACATCACCTTCTTCTCCAAAATCTTTTCTGGAAAAGAAAGTATCAAGCAATTCCCCATGGTAAAGCAGGATATTTGTCTTATCTGGAGTTAAATTATCTGCCAGTACCCGGAGTTCTTCGAGGAGCCTTTCTCCATCTCCAGACTTAAAAGGCAAACCCCATATCCTCAGGTTTTTATACTCAAAAGGCTCATTTAAGTTAGTCAAGACAGTCACATCTTCACCGAAATACATACCACCCTTATAACATTCGCTATCGTGGTTCCCCGGAATTAAGACAATTTTAAATCCATTATCTGAAAAAACTTCTCGTATCATGGGTCTTAAACTTTCAGCATCAATTCCCTTGTCAAACAAGTCCCCGCTTATAACAAATATCTCTACTTTATTTTTTCTCCCAATCTGGACCAACGTCTCCAGTGTTTCCCATCTTTTGTCCTTATATTCTCTTAGATGTAGATCTGCTGTATGAAGTATCTTCATTTTACTCCTTCATTATAAAAGCAATTTTACACAATTAAAAGTGTTTTTGTTCCCTTATGTATCTCTTGCTGACAGTCTATCTACTCCTGGAGCCTTAGACGTACCCAAAACAATCAGAGAAAACACCGGATTACTGACATACCCATCTATCTTTTCATTACCAATAGTCTCCTCAGTTTTTTCTTATTCTACCCCATATTCTCTCTTAGACCCTTTCCCGGCATAAATTTGGGGACTTTCTTTGCCGGAATCTGAATAGCTTTCCCGGTTTGAGGATTCCTTCCTTTTCTTGCTTTTCTTTGCATAAACCTGAAATGTTCCAAAGCCAACTAAGGTAACTTTTTCTCCCTTTTTCAGGCTGTTAGCAATAGTCTCTATCACAGCATCAGGAACAATTCCGACATCCTTTTTAGTCAGGCCTGTCTTATCACTTACTTCCTCTATCAATTGTGCCTTGTTCATTTTATCCTCCTTGCTACTTTTCTCCTTTTACTTTTCCCATTATATGCGGTGCAAATATAAGGCAGAATCCACCAAGAACTACGATTAGTCCCCAGAAAAGTGGTCTTGTAAAGATAGATAGGGTGTTGGTGAGCTTTGAGGAGCAAGATAAACACCCCAGGCAGTAAGGTAATAGCCTACAACCAAAAGAATATACCCGACATTAAGCTGCCACGTTTTAGGCATTTCACCCCTCCTCTTTATGACCAAGTTTTTTTATTGGCAAAATAGATTATTCTTTTGACATCACCTGCTGGGCTTAGCTGGGTACTTTTGGAAAGTAACTGGCAGTATTCCTACCCTCTGGTGTGGCTCTGAACAGGAATCTCTTGGGAGGTTTTGGTATTACTTAAGAGCTATCACCCAAGATGTACACTGAGTCTTTTTTATTAAGCTTTAAGAAAAGGCTTTTCCTGTAAGACCCAACAATTTTTCCATCCAGGATGAAATCCAAAAATTTTTCTTCACCAAGACCTTAAAAAACTCCATTTATTTTTTACAAATTTTCAAAAATTGTCAAATGCACAAGGTAGATGGCCAGGAGAGCCTTTTTATCTTAGCCATCATCCCCAGAGCAAGAGTAATCAGAGACATTCTGGCGGATCTCTCTTTTTCCAAGAGAAAATTTTGCCCAAAAGGCAAATATTCTCTTCTTTTTTCATCTTTTGCCTTTGCTTAACTTTAAACTAATGAGGTTAAGCAAAGAGGCAGTTGAAGAGTTTAAAGATATTTACTATAAAAAGTTTGGAGAAAAGTTATCAGATGAGAAAGCTCAGGAGCTGGCAGAAAGGCTTGTTTTGTTATACAAAGCAGTTTACTATCCTTTTCCTGAAGATAATAACCGAGATGAAAATGGTAAACGCTCTGACTCGCTTTAGGTCAGGGTTTGACAACCTTTTTCTAGAAGTTAAAATAGAAGATCAGCGATTAAAAGGTCTTCTAAGCAGTAAACTCTTTTTTGCTCCTCCCGCCTAAACTTTCTAAAACCTCAAATTTATGCCCCGCTATTTCATCTACTGCCGAAAGTCCTCTGAAACTGAGGATAGGCAGGTTCTCTCCATTGAATCTCAGCAAAGCGAGTTAAAAAAACTTGCTGAAAGATTAAATCTTGAAGTTGTTGATATCCTTTCAGAATCTCGCTCTGCCAAAGCTCCTGGAAGGCCTATATTTGATGAGATGATAGAAAGAATAGAGAGGAGAGAGGCAGATGGTATAATTTGCTGGAAGCTTGACCGCTTAGCCAGAAATCCTATTGATGGAGGAAAGATTATCTGGATGCTCCAGCAGGGTGTTATCAAACACATCCAGACCTACGAGCGAAGCTACTATCCTCAAGATAATGTGCTTTTGATGAGCGTTGAGTTTGGCATGGCAAACCAGTTTATTTTAGATTTGAGCCAAAATACCAAGAGAGGTTTAAGAGCAAAAGCAGAAAGAGGCTGGTATCCAGGACCTGCCCCCCTTGGTTATTTAAACAGTCCTTATAAAAGAAAGGGAGACAAAGAAATTGTTAAAGATCCAGAAAGATATGATTTGGTG